>CAZYYB010000103.1:0-10666 GCA_964651515.1 uncultured Fibrobacteraceae bacterium | reverse complement strand
CCTGCCGCTTGCGGTAGGACTTTCCAAACACTTTCAGGTTTACGGCTTCGATATAAAGAATTCCCGGATCGAAACCCTCAAAAGGCATGAAGACCCCAACCGGGAGGTTGCGACCGAGGAGTTACAGGCCGCGGCGATTACCTTTTCGAGCGATCCTGCGATCATCGGCAGCGCCGAATTCATCATCGTCGCGGTCCCGACCCCGATCGATAAAAACCGGAATCCCGATCTTACCCCCCTTTACCGCTCTTCGGAGACGGTCGGCCGGTACATGCCGAAGGGAGCCGTCGTCGTCTACGAATCGACGGTCTACCCCGGCGTGACCGAGGATGAGTGCGTGCCGGTGCTTGAAAAGGCCTCGGGAATGAAATGGAAAGAGGATTTTTTCGTCGGCTACTCCCCGGAACGGATCAATCCCGGCGACAAAAAACATACCTTTGCCACCATCCTCAAAATCGTCTCGGGCGATACCGCCGAAACCCTTGAAAAAGTAGCGACGGTCTATGGAGCTGCGGTCAGGGCCGGCATCCACCGTGCCTCGTCCATCAAAGTGGCGGAGGCGGCGAAGGTCATTGAAAATACCCAGCGGGACATCAACATCGCGCTCATGAACGAGCTTCGCATCATCTTCGACAAGATGGGCATTTCGACACGCGAGGTGCTCAAGGCCGCGGGAACAAAGTGGAATTTTCTTCCCTTTGAGCCCGGTCTCGTGGGAGGGCACTGCATCGGCGTGGACCCGTATTACCTCGCCTATAAGGCGGAAGAGATCGGTCATCACCCCCAGATCATCATGGCAGGCCGCCGCATCAACGATGCCATGGGTCGCTATTTCGCCCGGGAGCTGATCAAGATGATGATCCGACGGAAGCTGAATGTCATGGACGGCCGCGTGCTGGTATGCGGCATCACCTTCAAGGAAAACGTTCCGGACATCCGCAACTCCCGGGTCATCGACATCGTGAGCGAGCTTCGGGAGTTCGGGGTCGCGGTCGACGTGTGGGATCCGCTCGCCAATCCCGCCGACGTTCGGGAGGAGTACGGAATAAGCTTGATCGCTGCACCGGAGAGCGGCATCTATGATGCGGTAATTCTGGCGGTGAAGCACCGGGAGTTCATGACCGACGGCAACGCGGGACTGAAAAAATTTGCAAAAGATAATGGAATCTGCTACGATATAAAAGAGGCCTTCGCCTGAACTGAACCCGCCTCGTCGCCGCCTGGTTTCCGGGCGGCGACGGATATTCCTCAAATAGTAAGTGCTTTTTCATACCCCAGGAGCTATTATTAAGATTCTTAGGTAGTTACGCCGAATCGGCGCCGGGTCGGGCTCTCGCCAATTGTAAAGGCAACCGGTATGGATTTACCCCATGAAAATCCCGTAACCATCATCACGCTTCCGACGGACCTTGATTATTTCTGGGTTGAAAAGACGCGGCTATTCGACCGGCCCGAACAAGCGCTGGTTCTCGATTTCTCAGCGACGAAACGGCTTGACTCGGCGGCGCTCTGCGCCATCAGGCTCCTCCAGGAGGACCTGAAAGCGCGCAACGGTCGCCTGGTGCTCCGGAATGTTTCGGAGGATCTTCTCTCCCTGCTCGAAAACCCTTCGAAACCTCTCGAAATCTCCGCCCGTGCTCCCCGCTCTCCGGAAGGCGGATTTTTTGCCCTGGTCGGCGACCGGCTCATCGGCGCCAAAGAGAGCTGCATCGCGGCGCTCAGCGTGCTGGCGGAGATGCTCTACTGGGGAACGATCGGCATCCTGAAAAAGCGGGAGTTCCGCCGGGGAGTGGTCGGGGAACAGATGTACCTGCTCGGCTATAAGGCCCTGGGCATCGTCGGGCTTCTCTCCTTCCTGATCGGGATGGTGCTCGCGATTCAGGTGGCCATGCAGTTGAAGGATTTCGGCGCTTCGGTGTTTCTCGGTCCGCTCATAGGAATAACCATGATTCGCGAGATGGGGCCCATTCTCACCGCCGTTATCCTTGCGGGGCGAACCGGCAGCGCCACCACCGCTGAGATCGGCACCATGGGGGTAGGGGAAGAACTCGATGCCCTGAGGACGATGGGAATCAATCCGATACAATTCATCGTCGTGCCGAAATTCTGGGCACTATCCCTGACCATGCCGGTACTGTCCACCCTGGGAACCGGGGCGGGGATCCTCGGCGGATGGCTGGTCGGGATATTTTATCTGGGCCTCTCGTCATCGACTTTCTGGGGGCAACTCTCCGAAAATCTTCATGCCGAGGACGTCTTTACCGGCCTGATAAAATCCGTGGTATTCTCCTGGCTTATCATCTGGATCGGAGCATACTACGGCTTCAGGGTACGCGGCAGCGCCGAATCGGTCGGGCGTGAGACCACGGCGAGCGTCGTGGCCTGCATATTCATCATCATCGTCGCGGACGCGGCCTTTTCATTTATTCTGTAAACATCCGGCACGACCATGCAACCCAAAGCTGAAAAACCCATTGTCGCCGCCACCGGCATCTCGGTCTACTACGGTGCGCTGCGCGTGCTGCGGGAGGTATCGGTGCGGGTTTTCCCCTCGGAGATCCGGGTGATTCTCGGCACCTCCGGCTGCGGAAAAACGACGCTGCTGAAAACCATGGTCGGGCTCCTCAGGCCCGCGGCGGGCTCGGTACGCCTTTTCGATGTGGAAATAGGCGAACAGGACGATCCGGAAACCATCGCCGTACTCAAGAAGGCGGGGGTCCTGTTTCAGAACGGCGCCCTCCTGGGTTCCCTTACCGTTGAGGAAAACATTGCACTGCCCCTGCAGATGCATACCTCGCTGCCGCAGCGACTTATCGGGGAGATTGTGGAATACAAACTTTCGCAAGTCAGGCTTGCCGGAAGCGGGCATCTCTACCCCGCGGAACTGTCCGGGGGCATGCGGAAGCGGGCGGCGCTGGCACGGGCGCTTGCGCACGATCCTCCCGTGCTCTTCTGCGACGAACCCTCGGCGGGCCTCGATCCAACCACCGCCGCCGGTCTCGACCGGCTTCTTCTCGATCTCAGGCGAACCCTCGGCATTACCATCGTTGTGGTGACCCATGAGCTCAGGTCAATTGAAACCATTGCCGACAATGTTTCATTTTTAAAGGACGGCTCGGTGCTGTTCGATGGAACGCTCGCCGAAGCGCTCACCTTGACGACAGGTCCGGTCGGCGAGTTTTTCAGCCGTGCGGAACCGCCTCTTCCCGCCGGGAACGGCGGTCCGGGTTACGGGTTCATCGTGGAGAGAGACTCATGAATATCTCGACGGCCCAGCGGGCTCGATTAGGAATCTTCGCGATAGCCGGGTGTGCGGTGCTCGTGGTTTTATTGTCCATCTCCCTGGGCCTCAAGCTGAGCGAACGGACGAAAACCTACTGGGCATTTTTCAAAGGGGAATCGGTTTCCGGCCTGGAACAGGGTGCCGATGTCAAATTCAGCGGCGTGCCGATCGGGCGGGTCGAAAAGATTTCGTACGATGCCGCCGATTTGTCGAAGGTCAAGGTTGCCTTCAGGGTGCAGGCGGATTTCCCGATGAAATCCGATATGTATGCAACGGCCGGCCTGCTCGGCATCACCGGACTCAAATACATCGAAATCATGGGAGGCTCGAACGCCGCACCGACGCTTAAAAACAATTCCGAAATTCCCACCCGCGTCTCCCTGATTTCCTCCATCTCGGGTAAGGCCGAGGCAATTGCGGTCAAGGCCGAGTTGCTCATCAACAACCTGAATACCCTGACCGACCCGGACAGCCTGCGGTCGTTCCGCATCCTGCTCGATAACATGGCCGCCGTAACGGGCGATGCCCGCGGAATAGTATCGTCCCTGACGCCGAAGGTCGATTCCATGGCCGGTTCGGCCGCGTCGGTGATGGGCAAGGTCGACCGGATCGCCGGCAATGTGCAGGACATTACCGCCACCCTCGACCACGCTTTTTCCGCCGGGCAGCTTACGAGCACCATTACCTCGATCGATTCGGCGGCGATCTCCCTCCGGCAGGTTTCACAGAACCTGTCGCTCATCGTGCTGCAATCCCACGACGACTTTGCCGTCAGCATGCGCAATCTGCGGGAAGCCACCGAGAATGCCGACCAGCTTACGCAGATGCTCGTTGAAAATCCTTCGCTTCTGCTCCGCAACGAAGCGCCCAAAGAAAGGTCCGTGCGATGAATTGTCGCCCGCGTCAACTGATAATCAGCCTGGCCGTCTTCGGAACGATTGTCGCATGCGGGACCATTCCGCTGAAACATTACTATGAAATGAACTACCTTCCGTCCACCCACTGGACGCGTCTTTCGCCGACCCCCTATCCATGCACCATCCGGGTGGCTGACTTCGGCATCGAGCAGGCCTACAACCGGCCGGAAATCGTGTATCGCCAGAGCCCGTTCCAGCTCCAGTATTACTATTACCGCGTCTGGGCCGTCAAGCCCGACCGGATGGCGACCGACCTTATCTACCATCATGTCCTCATGTCCGGCCTGGTCGCCAATGTGATCCGTCGTTACGACCAGAGTCCGAAACCGGATTACGATCTCGACGGCAATATTGAAGCGGTGGAGGAATATGACTCCGGTGAACTCTGGTTCGCGCATCTTGCCCTGACAATAAACCTGACTAAAATATCCGACGGTACCTCGATCTATACCCGGCGCTTCGATCTCCGTAAACGCGTCTATCAACATACCCCCGAGTATGTCATTCGCGAGCTGTCGTCGCTCATGGAGTATATCATGACGCAGGTCATCCACGATCTCGATGGAAAATTCGCCGCAGCCTACAATGTTTCCGCTCTTCCCGCAGACACGGCCTCGCCCGCCCCGGGAAACGGGATCGCCCCGTCGCCCCGGGAGGTCAAATAGGTGGGACGGATGCGGTTATTATGCAGTGCACTCATCGGCGCCGCACTTTACTTCGCCGCATCGGGCGAGCCGCCGCCCGATGTCCCGGGTAAGGAAGTGCAGCAGGACGACCTCATCGCCACGAAGCCGCAGGATAGTGCCGGTAATGCGGGGGAGCGGAAATCTCCATCCGGCGGAGGCGGCGCGCTTTTCGAACAGCAGCAGAAAACCTGGGATGCCCCCCCGCTCTCCGAACAGATGGGGGGCGCCGAATCCTTTGTTCCCATCGGCATGGGAGGCATCTTCGTTCCCCGGTTCTCCGCCGCGACGTGCGAACCGATGGTCCTGATCCTCGATTCGGCCGGCCGCACCGTTATTTCCGGGAATCCCGGCCGTGCCTTCAGCGTTGAACCGGGTAACTACACCGTTGTTTTCGGGAGTGGAGCGCACGAACAGCGTTTCACCCGCAGGGTGACCGTGGAAGAGGGCAAGACCGTTCCGATCATGCCGGACTGGGCCGGCCTGTCAATCGAAACCGTCGATTCGCTCGGCGTGTCGTTCCGGGGCCAGTATGAGATCGCCCGCATCGACGATTTTGAAGCCTACGGCCAGGGCTACGGTGCACATCCCGAGCTCGGCGAAGTGGTAAAAACCTGGATCGTGAAACCCGGCGTGTACAAGATATTCGGCGTCGGAGAAGATTATAATACCCTCACCAACTTCGTTACCGTTCGCCTCGCCCCCGGTGAGCTGTGCCGGTTTCTTCTCGTACAGGACTCCACCGATAACCGGATCCTCGGCGGCGGCACGGTCGATGTGACCCCGCAATCGAAACTTACCTCGGCGTGGAAATACGGCGCCAGCATCGGCGGAAGCGTAAAGTTCAACGGCGAAGTCGATCGGGTGGCTAACGATACGATCACCAGCACGCAATTCGGTCTGCTCGCCACCCTCTGGCTGACCTACCGGAAGCATCCCTACGAATGGCAGACGCGCGTTCGCCTCAACGAAGGGTTCGATTTTTCCGGGCTCAACGTGGATAATCTGCAATCGGATGCCGACGAATTTCTGCTCAACTCGCTCTTCATCTGGCGGTTCGTTTCGTGGCTCGGTCCCTATGCCAATACGCAGCTTCTGGCAAGTTTCATGCCGGTACAATTACTCCAGACCAGCACGACCCCGAACTTCTGTATTCTTGATGGAAGTGGCACTATTTCACGGATCGACTCTACCAGCCGGACCTTCCGTCTGAAACCGCCGTTCAATTCGGTTCTTCTTAACTTTGGCGCGGGTATCAATGCGGATGCGATCAACTTTCCCTTTCTCGAAGCAAAAATCCGGGGAGGGTTCGGCGGATCGTACTCCTATTTTCCCAATCAGTATCAGGTCGGCGACTCCGCTTCAATTACCAACACCGCGTATCTTGACACTCAGTCTACAAGGGCGAAAATAGCCAAGTCCGTTATTCTGCTTCCCATATCCGAAGCCTCGGAGTTCGGCATCGGCCCCCAGGCCGCAATCAGCGGCCTCCTCCGCTTGGGCAGGGTTATCACGGCCGAAGGCGAGCTGGATATTTTTGATCCTGTCAATCAACTTAACGAACCGGATTATAACGTCATCTCGACCATCAGCTGGCGGCTTTACCGCTGGGTTACGCTGGACTATACCTACTCCTATGTGCTGCAGCGACCGGTAAATAATGCCGCCGCGCAGATCAACAAGGCAATTTACGGAGTCTACCTGAGGTTCTCGTATTCCAGCAGGTAAAGAGTCGCTCTGCCGAAAGAATGTCCGACGAGTCGGACAGGTCGGACAT
Source organism: uncultured Fibrobacteraceae bacterium (assembly GCA_964651515.1). Taxonomy (GTDB): domain Bacteria; phylum Fibrobacterota; class Chitinivibrionia; order Chitinivibrionales; family Chitinispirillaceae; genus BOG-1184. The sequence continues at coordinate 4,006 of CAZYYB010000103.1, read as the reverse complement.
TTTCCCCCTTAAAGAAGCTACCCGCCTTTTTTTGCCGGCACCAGAATGACCGGCACCCTGCTGCGCGAACAGATCTTCGGGGCAACGCTCCCTTCGAGAGTCGCATCGATGCCCGCGCGGCCATGCGTTCCGAGGACCACCAGGTCCGGCTTCTGCCGTGCTATTATTCGGGGAAGGGCCTTGTCGGGGTTTCCCCTCACCAGGGTCGACGAAACCGTCAGGCCGTCCTCTTCGAGGCGTTTCCTGATCCCATCGAGGTAGGCCTTCCCCTGACTTACGGACAAACAGAGAAGTTCCTCGGTCGCCCGGGGGAGAAGACGGCTGATGGCGGTGAGGCCCACGCCGACTTCCGAGGATCGGGGCACGGCCAGGACCGGGAACACGGTGGCTTTGAATGCGCCCGCAAGAAATTGCGCCACATCCACCGCCGATTCGTGTTCCTCCTTTCCGTCGAGCGGAAGCATGATCGATCCGCAGGAAAAAGCTTCCGGGGCCGGGCCATCGGGCGGCGGGATAAGAAACACCGGGACCGTATTCGTCGAGGCGACCTGCTGCGCAATGGAACCCCACAGGAATCGACGAAGGCCATGATCGCCATGGGTGCACATCATGATAAAATCGACACCGAGCTCCTTCACGTGAAGCGCAATGCCGGACGGAACATTCGTCAGTTCTTCCTCATGGATGTGGCAGGTAACCGCTATCCCCTCGCTTTCGAGCGCTTTTTCCAGGTGATCGAGATAGGCGTCCGCTTCCTGCCGGTTCTGGAGATGAGGCTCATCGTGGACCGCCTGCGGTGCATGCTTTTCGATGACATGCATGATCGCTATCGGCGCGCGGCAGGCGCGTGCGAAGGCACGAGCCGCAGGAAGCACCGATTCTGCCGAACGGGACCCATCGAGGGGGACAAGAATGCGGGTGAGCATGGTTTATCCTTTGAAAAACAGGCGATACAGGAGGAAAAAATTGAGCGACAGAATGAGCGCGGCCGCAATGACCGCCATGATCGTGGTGAGCGGCCGATTAACCAGGTGGCCCATGACCGATTTCCTGCTGGTAAATATGATGAGCGGTATCACCGCAAAGGGCAAGCCGAAGGAGAGCACCACCTGGCTTATGACGAGTGACCGCGTGGCATCGAAGCCCAGGCCGATGACCAGAAGCGAGGGAATCATGGTCACCACCCTGCGAATCCAGACCGGAATGCGTCGCCGCAGAAATCCCTGCATGATCACCTGGCCGGCACTGGTGCCGACGGTGGAAGAGGAGAGCCCGGATGCGAGGAGAGAGACGGCGAAGACAAGGCTTGCCGCGCCCCCGAAGAGCGGTTTCAAGGTCAGGTGAGCGTCTTCGATGGTCGCCAGGTCGGTGAAACCGCGGGAGTGAAATGCCACGGCGGCCATGACGAGCATTGCCAGATTGACCAATCCCGCGATAGTCATGGCAATGCCGACGTCGGCGATCTCGAAGCGGAAAAGGCGCCGCTGTTGGTGCGGGTCCTTTACAACGATCCGTCCCTGCATGAGCGCCGAGTGGAGAAAAATGACATGCGGCATTACCGTGGCGCCGAGAATACCCGAAGCGAGCAGAATCCCTTCGCTGCCGCCGAATTCCGGCACCAGGAGATGTCGGCCGATCTGCCCCCATTCCGGTTGTCCGAGCAGGATCTCGATGAGATAGCTGACCGCGATAATGCCGACAAAACCGGCAATGATGCTTTCGATCGGCCTGAACCCGAAACGCTCGAAGAAAAGGATTGCAAAGGTCACGCCTGCGGTGAGGAAGGCTCCGACGAGCAGGGGGATTCCCAGAAGGAGATGGAAGGCGAGGGCCGCGCCGATAAATTCGGCGAGGTCGGTTGCCATGGCGACAATTTCCATGATGGCCCATAACGACCATGTTGCGGGTCGAGACAGATGCAGACGACAGTGCTCCGCAAGATTAAGCCCCGTGGCAATGCCCAGTTTCGCGGAGAGTCCCTGGAGGAGCATGGCCATGAGGTTACTGACAAGAACTACCCACAGCAGTTTGTACCCGAAAGCGCTGCCCGCTTGAATGTTCGTCGCGAAATTCCCCGGATCCACATAGGCGACGCTCGCGATAAAGGCGGGGCCGAGAAAGGGCAGCAGACGTCGTATGACCGATCCGCCGTATTTATGATTTAACACCTGTTCGGCCGCGTGGACCGTGGAGGCTGAAGAGGTAGAGGGGGGGAGTTTTTCCATAGCCGTGACGATAAAATAAAATGACCGCACCTATCGTGGAAAGACGGCGCTCCACGGGCGGAAGCACAATAAAATGCCTCTCCGCGCCGAGATCCGCTCCCCTCCCAAATGACCGGGATTTATATTTTTCAGGAACTTCGAGAGGAATGGCACGATGAGCATCGATACATCCAACGGGCTTATGAAGATAGCCGTTTTTTATGACGGGCAGTACTACTATAAGATCAGCAATTACTACTGCTTCCAGCATCCCCGGAAGCGCAGGCTCAATATCAGCGGCCTTCAATCATTCATCCGCCACAAAGTGGCGGAGGTCCTGGCCGTCGATGAAAACCTCTGTCCCATCGTCGATGCGCACTATTTTCGCGGGCGATTGAGCGCCCTCGAAGCGCAGGGTTCGCAAATACTTTTTAATGAACGCCTGTTCGATGAAATTCTCATGAATGAGGGGATAATAACGCACTACCTTCCCTTGAAATACTCTCAGGGAAAAAGGCAGGAGAAGGGAATCGATGTCTGGCTGGCCCTCGAAGCCTATGAACTCGCCGTCTATAAGAGGTACGATGTCCTGGTCCTCATTGCCTGCGACGGCGATTATGTGCCCCTGGTGCGCAAACTCAGCACTCTGGGTACCCGTGTCATGCTCCTGAGCTGGGACTTCCAGTATAACGACGAATTCGGCAACCTCCAGAGCACAAGGACCTCCCAGGATTTATTGGAAGAGGTAACCTACCCCATCGCCATGCACGAACTGATCGATAACCGGGTCAGCCAGAATGACGCCATAATCAACAACCTGTTCGACCACGCTTCTCCGAAGATGTCCGCTCCGTTCATGAAACCTCCGGCACCGGTTTCCGGGAAACCGGCTTCGGGTTCCGATAACGGAACCGGCACATCCGAAATAAAAAAATCGAGGATTTGCGCCCTCAAGGACGGCTATGGATTTATTGAGTCCCGTCCCAACAATGTGTTCTTCCATTACAGCCAACTCGTTAATGTCGATTTTAACGATTTGAAAATCGGCGATATGCTTGAATTTACGCTGACCGAGCGGGATGGGAAGCCCAATGCGGTCAATATCCGAAAAGCCGAGGCATAGAAACACCCAAAAAAAACCACTCTGGAAGTAAGATCTTCGAAGAAGGAGCCCCCACATTATAAGCGGGGTCATCGAAGAGTCTCTTTAACCAGAGTGGTAATAGCGTCTTCTCATTCTTTAAAAAATGAGAGAGAGCGTCACAGGCCCACACACCATTCACTTCATCCACACTCACCACTCACCTATCCTGCTCCCGTGCCGCGCTCTCGTCTTCTTCCTTCTTTCACTTCGCCTTCATTAAATGTACGCGAACGGGGGAGCGGATATTGATCCTGAATCGACGGGCGACCGGCCGGTTCCTGGAAGGTCCGGGAAATCCCCAGGCGTTTCATCTGCCGCCACAGCGTACTACGGTTCATGCCAAGCGCCAGCGCGGCCTTACCCCTGTTTCCCCCATACCGTGCCAGCGCGGCGAGTAATCGGTCTGCGGTTATTTCTCCGGCCTTCCCGGGAGTTCCCGACAGGGCCGTGAGCGGCATCTCACCGCGGCGCGGCGGGCAGGGAGTCAGTCGCAACTCCACATGGCGGATTTCAAGCGGGAGATCGAAAATACCGATCTCCTTCCCCCGGCAAGTGACAAAGGCGTGTTCGACAGCGTTTTCCAGCTCGCGGATATTCCCCGGCCAGCAGTAGTCCATCATGGTCAGCGCGGCATCGGAGGCAAGCCCCGCAATCGCCT
>CAZYYB010000102.1:0-10940 GCA_964651515.1 uncultured Fibrobacteraceae bacterium | reverse complement strand
TTTTCTACACCGGTGCTGTCGGTGAATACGCTTGGCGCAGGGTCCGACGACGGATGACGACGAATAAACTGGTTGTCCGCCTGCACCATCAACGGCAACAGCATTGCAACGAGAAAAATCCCCCCCATAAGCTTCCTGACCATAAAACACCTCTCCTTTAAAAATGTGGCATAATCGACTATGCTGCTTACCATAGTTCAATCTGGGAAAATAGCGTGAAACTTCCTATATCAACCGCCCCGTTAAAAGTTATACCCGAATTTGAGCGTCCAGTACCATTGACCATCTTTTACGAATGCTTCTTCCTCATCGACATTCTGGGCAATATTCGTCGCTACCCGGCTGTGGTCCTTCGCCGCCAGAGCGGTAACATTAAAATTGCCGAACAGCGTTTTCTTCACGTAAAGGTCCCATTTCCAGTGCGCTTCACGACTATAGTAGAAAGACTTGGGATATTCGCCGGTGCTTCCTATCTCACCGGGATCGCCGTAGGGAAGCCCGCTGTTGACATTAGGGTCATAGGGCAGCGGCAGCCGTGTCATAAGGTTTCCCGTGGCGGGAGTTGGAACCGTGTTCACATAATCTTTTCCGTAATACTCGGCCTCGACGGAGAGCAGATTAAAAATTTTAAATGCCGGCAGATTCATGCCCATCATAATCGGCATTTTCTGCATCAGCTTATCGTAGCCGAACTCATTGATGGGTGTCGACGTGTTCTGTGCAAACTCGTAGTCTGCCGGATAATTTTTCACGCCAAGAATTATCGCCTCGCCGTAGAGCTTCAGGTCTTCCTGACCCAAAACATTGCGCATATCGCCCAGAAGCGGGACATCGCCCAAAAGCGGCTTGGGGTCAAAGGCGATTCTCGCCTGAATCTTTGTACCCGCATAGGTATAGAAAAGGGTATCCTTGTGAAAGGGATCACTTTCAAGGAAATAATAATTCGGTGCCAGATCGCCGACACCGCCGGCCGGGCCATCGCCGATAGGATTTACTTTGGGCTGAGTTAGCCCATTATCAACCGAAAAACACCGATACAACTGAACACCCGCTCCAAAATCGAGCATGTTATTGCTGAATGGCTTGAAATCGGTAAGGTAGGTCAGGGAGAAATCGTTATACGGGTACAGGTGCAGTTCCGAGGTCAGGAAAAAATCGTTGTGCCAGCCTTCACACATGTCGTTGCTGACATGAATGCCACCCAACTGGGAACATAAATCCAACCCATAGTAATCGATAAATCCCGGATAACAGCCGGTCCGGAACATATAATCGCCGAGATCCTTTGAATCCGGATTGGATTTAAAGGGGAAAAGACCGACCTCGACCTTGACAAGAGAATCCTTCGGGTTCGGGCTGAGATTTAAAATCGCCTCGGCATGGTCGAAATTAAATGAAGTGATCGGATCACTGGCAAAGGTAGATGGAGAGTAGAGCATACTGTCCGGAAAGCCGTTATATTGAAGCCAGCCCATGACGCTGAACACACCCTGCAAGCGAGGATGCAGATCGGCTTTTACCCCCACCCAGACGTAGTTATCCTGTACCCACTGGTGGCTGAAATCTTCCCCGAGGGTAAAATACTTATAATTTTCCCACTCTCCGGCATCCATTCCTGCGGCGCCAAACACCTGGAATGATTTTTGAAAATCATCCCCATACCCCGCCCCGGCCATCGCCATCACCGCACAAACCCCCGCCACCCATTTCACCCATCCTCGCCACCCCGCCATACGGTTCTCCCCTCCCTATTGAAGCTTGCTGAGTATTCTTACCCTTTAGGAGCTTACTGCGGCCTGCTGCACCGCGATTTGCTCAAAGTATGAAAGTTCAAAATCATACACTACAGGGCAGTCCGTTGCTTTATTACTGAAGAGCAGTCCGTTGCGTTATTGCCGAAAGGCGGCTTGAAGCCATTGGACCATTACCTTGAATCGCTCGATGGAAGAACGATGATGAACAGGGTCGATCCACCGAAAGCGCGGGATACGTTTCATATTCCTGCTTATTGTATAAATATATCGTAGAAACAGGTGTGGCAATAATATATGTTGTACAAAATTGCCTATTTTGATATATTTTTTAATATCTTTCAGGGAGCGCCCGATGAATAAAAAGAAGAGGCCGGGAATCGAAAAGGCGATGGCGTTCCTCGCAGCGCACGGGACGCTCTCGGCTTCCGTCCCAAAGCGGCCTCCGATCAGAACGCTCGCACGCGGAGCCGGAGTCTCTTTTGTTACCATGTGGAAAGCAGTCCGGGCCGTGCAGGAATCCGGCGGCACGGCGGGAGCTCTGCCGGCGCCCCCCCGCGACCTCCCTGCCGAAAATGAGCCACCGGCACAAGCCGGTAATTTATTGTGGCGCAAGGTCCACCTTCGCCTGAAAAAAGACATCCTCAGCGGGCGGTTCGGCGATAGTGAGGTCCTGCCGACGTATAAGGAGCTGCAATCCCGCTACGCCGTTTCATTCCGTACCCTGAAAAAGATCATCAACGAATTATCCGGCGAGGAGATCATAAAACCCGACGGAAAAAGGCGCATCGCGCAGACACTGACGACGTTGAACTCGAATGCGAAAATCGTCGCGATCGGGTGCGGATGGGAGGATGGAAAGATATGGGCGGATTACCACAATAAAAATTATTTCCGGATAATAGAATCCGTATGCATGCAGAACGGCATTTCGTCCGACCTTCTCGTCTATTTCCGAAAAAACGACCGTCTGAGGATTATCCATTCGATAACCCAGCGACCTTACAGTTTATCGGCCAATGACGGTATTCTCGGGATCGTCTATATCATCGCGAATCTCGAGGTCGATCCCGCCGAGGTCCTGAAGGAATTACTATCGGTAAAGAAACCGATCGCGGTCCTCGACGTGATCGGGTACTGCGCGAACCACCTGCTTCCGCACGAAAATCCGTTCATCAGATTTTTCACGACCACGACCTCCCTGTCCCCGGCACGGCACGTCGCACAATACCTGCTGCGGCTTGGCCATAAACATATCGCGTTCATCTCACCCTTTCATAAGGCGCAGTGGTCCAAAATCAGGTACGCCGCCTGCGATGCCATGTACCGCGATGCCGGCTGCACCAACGGCGTGACGCCGTTGGTGCTGGACCGGTTTGCGTACCAGTGGGATTATATTAAGAAGCTGGAGACGCCGGAGAGCCTCCAGGCGCTGATTTCCCGGTACACGCAACAGGACAAACTGGCGCATGCCGAATTTTTCAAAAAATTCGGGAATTTCAGCTACAGCATCTCCCGATACCTGACCGAATGGAATTGCGCCATCGATGATATATACCAGAAAATGACGCCGCTTTTTCAAAAAGCCCTGAACGACCGGCGCATCAGCGCCTGGCTTGTCGCGAATGATTTCGCCGCGATGATGGCGCTTGATTTTTTAAAGGAGAAAAAAGTGTCGGTTCCCGAGGAGCTGTCCGTCATGGCGTTCGACAACACGCTCGATGCCATGGAATATCAGCTGAGCACCTACGATTTCAACGATAACGGCATCATTACCATGATAATACGCTACATCATTTCGCCGTCGACCATCCCGGCGCGGGAGCGGGAGAAAATTTTCGAAGTCGACGGCACAATCGTTGTGCGCCGTTCGACGGCCCGGCCGAGAGCCATGGCGGTATCACTATGACGCCGGAGTCTGAAACACCGAAAGGAACCATCCGTAACCAGGCCTTATGAACGATAACTGCTATGTCGATCTCCTCGGCCGCGCCTGCGACAACTACGCGGCTCTCCCCGCCCTGCATATCAAACGGCGGGGAAGCTATGAAACATGGACCTTTGCCGAATTCCGCCGCGATAGCAACCGGCTGTCCGCGCTCCTTAAAGGCGACGGCCTGGGCAAGGGACGGTGTGCGGCGGTCATCGGCGAAAACTGCCCGGAGTGGGTACTCGCCTATCACGGCATTCTCCTGACCGGAGCGTGCACGGTCCCGATCGACCCCGGCATTCCTGCCGCGGAGATCGAGGCCATCATCGGGCTCACCGGCGCGGAGATCGTCTTCTGCGCACCGATGTACGAGGGACTCTTCCGCTCCATCAGGAAAAAGCGCGCCTGCCTGAAGAGAATTGTCACCTTCGGCGATGAAGGCGCCGGGGATATCGAACCCTTCCGGCATTTCATTGCACGGGGAGACGACCGGCATGACGCCTTTGCCGGGGTATTCCATCCCGACGATCCGATGGTGATCATATTTACTTCCGGGACGACCGGCACGGCCAAGGGAGTGGTACTGGCCCAGCGGAATTTTACGCCGGTGGCGAACTTCGCCATTCCGCGCATGAAGCTCGGTGCCGGCGACACGGTGCTCGCCGTGCTGCCGCTTCACCACGTCTTCGGGTTTGCCGCCGGGGTTTCCGGGCCGCTCTGCGGCGGCATGTCGGTGGTGCTGGTCCCCTACATCAGCGCGCCGCTCATTCTCGAAGCGCTCCGCGACAAGGGCATAACCATGCTGCCGGCGGTACCGAAGATGATCGGCCTCTTCTACGACAGCGTAATCCACAACGTCAGGAAGAAAGGCGCGGCCGCGGAAATGGTCTTCGCCTCGATGCAGGGCATCTCCTCCCTGCTCGGGAAGAGGGGTCCGCAGGTCCTCCGGAAGCGGATTTTCGGCGCGGTCCATAAGGGCTTCGGCGGCAGGATCAAGGTCATCATATCGGGCGGAGCGGCTCTTAATAAGAAATACCTGCATGGATTCCGCCTCATGGGGTTCACTATCGTCGAAGGGTACGGGCTCACCGAGACCTTCGGACCGATCACCGTGTGTCCGGCCGGGGACGCGCGACCGCTCTCGGTCGGTCCGGCCCTGCCGCAGAACGAAATCGCCATTTTCCACCCGTCGGAAGAGGGAATCGGCGAAATCCTGGTCCGCGGTACCTGCGTGTTCCTCGGCTACTACCGGAACGATGCGTTGACTCAAGAGGTATTCGACGAGAACGGCTGGTTTCATACCGGCGATCTCGGTCGGCTCGATGAGGATGGGTTCCTCTATATCTGCGGCCGGAAAAAGGATGTCATTGTCCTCGCAACCGGTAAAAACGTCTACCCCGACGATCTCGAAGACTATTACGAGCAATCGCCAATGATCGAGGAGATCGCCATATTCGGCGCTTCCCGGGAGGAGGGTGAAATAGTCGCCGCGGCGATCGTTCCCTCGCCCGAGGTCCGCGGAAGCCTGTCCATCGTCCAGGCGACCGCCGCGCTGCACGACGAGCTCCTGCGCATGGCAAAAACGCTGCCGGTCTACCGCAGGATAACCGATTTCGTCGTGGTCTACCAGCCGCTGCCGCGCACCACTACCCGTAAATTGAAGAAGAGGGACATCCGCGGATTATATGCCTCCATCAGGCGCCGCGCCCCCGGCAGCGCCGATCTGGGGGAACAGCTTTCGGTCGTCGAGCTGGCGCTCATGGAGACCGGCGAGTATAAGATCGTCGTCGAAGCGCTCTCAGCCATTGCGCCGGGGATCGACCGCCGGTCGCTTACCCCGCGTTCCGGTTTCGAAACCGACCTGGCGCTCGACTCCCTTCACCGGGTCGAACTTCTTACCGCGGTGGAGGAGCGCACGGGGGTAACGGTGCCGGACGACATCTACGCGAAGATGGAGACGGTCGGCGATCTTGCGGCACTTTTGAAGGAGCGGTCAATGAACCGCGCGCCATTGACCATAGAAAAGATGATGGGCTTCAAGCAGCGGATGCTCGACCTTTCATTCTTCAGTGTCGACCTGCCCTCTCCCCGGAGCGGGCGGCATCGACTCTTACAAACCCCGCTTCGCGGGGCAGTGCGGCTCCTTCTGCGGGTGGCACCGACCCGGGCGGAACCGCTTTCCGATAAAAAACTGCCCTGTATTTTCGTCGCCAATCACGAAGGAATCCTCGACCCGGCGCTCATCCTGCATTCGCTGCCGGGCGAGGTGGCCGATGCGACGCTGTTCCTGCGCGAGGCGGCCGAGTATCCCCGGCTGCCCTACGCTCTTTTCAAACGCAACGGCATCGCCGTTGCGCACCCCGCGGACCCGATCGAGACGCTGAAGACCGCCATCGCCATCCTGCGGGAACGAAGAAACCTCATCCTGTTTCCCGAAGGCCAACCGCACCGCACCGGCTCGACCGGCTTTTTCAAACCCGGCATCGGCCTTTTGGCACGGGAGACCGATGCGCTGATGGTTCCGGTAAGGATTACCGGCCGTCGCGTGACCATGGGCAGGTCCTTCTCCTGGAGCACGCTGGTCGAAGAAGAGGTCCTGTCGAAGAATTCCCCGGCGCAAACGATCGCGGCCGCGATACGAGTAAGAGTTGTGGGACTATAAGAAATAAAGTGCAAAATTAATTCTGCGGCTCCACCGCACCCTTTCCAGCGGAAGGGGGCGGCGATGCTTGCGTTCAGCAAGCGCCTTCCCCCCCCCCAATAACCCTTGCCATGATCACCCCTTCCGTCGACTTCAGCGTTTTCAGCGTTTTTTCGCCTACCTTTCCGTCGATGTCGATGATGTTGTAGGCCATGTCGCCGCGGTGCTTGTTGATCATGTCGGCGATGTTGATCTTCTCGGCGGCGAGGATCGTCGTCACCTGGCCGACCATGTTGGGAATGTTCTTGTTGGCAAGGAGGATACGGCCCCCGTCGCGCGGCGCGCGCCCCATGTCGCAATCGGGATAGTTGACGGCATTCTTTATATTGCCGTTCTCAAGAAAATCCTTGAGCTGGTTCACCGCCATGATCGCACAATTGTCCTCGGCCTCGGGCGTCGATGCCCCGAGGTGCGGAAACGCAACGACATTGTCGAGCTTCAGGAGCTCCTCGTCCGGAAAGTCGGTAACATAGACGGCGACCTGTCCCGAGGCGAGCGCCTCGCGCAGGTCGGCATTGTTGACCAGGCCGCCGCGGGCGAAGTTCAGCAGGCGCGCCCCCTTTTTTATGATCGCCAGCCGCTCCCGGTTTATGACGCCCTTGGTCTGGTCGTTGAGCGGCACGTGCAGGGTGACATAGTCCGATTCGGCAAGGAGGCTTTCGAGCCCCCGCGCCCTCTTAACGTTACGCGACAAGCCCCATGCCGCCTCGACCGAAATGAACGGATCGTAGCCCGATACCTGCATGCCGAGCTCCACGGCGTCGTTCGCCACCATCACGCCGATGGCGCCCAGGCCGATCACGCCGAGCCGTTTGCCCTTGATCTCGGGCCCGACGAAATCGGCCTTGCCCTTTTCGATGAGCTTGGGCACCTCATCGCCCTTGCCGACCAGGCTTTTCGCCCAGACGATGCCGGGGATGATCTTTCGCGAGGAGAGCAGAAGCCCGGCGATGACGAGCTCCTTGACGCCGTTGGCGTTGGCACCCGGCGTATTGAAAACGATGATGCCCCGGTCGGAGCAGGCGGCGACCGGCACATTGTTGACACCGGCGCCCGCGCGGGCGATGGCCTTGATCGACGGCGGCAGTTCCATGGCCAGCATGTTGGCGCTGCGCACGAGAACGGCATCCGGGTTCAGTATTTCCGAGGCGACCTCGTAGGAATCCCGGGGCAGCAGTTCGAGGCCGAGCGTCGAAATCTTATTCAGGGTCTGTATTTTAAACATTGCGGCGTCTCCTATTTTGCAAGGGTGGTTTCAAATTTCTTCATGAACTCGACGAGCTTCGCGACGCCCTGCTCCGGCATCGCATTGTAAATGCTTGCGCGCATGCCGCCCACCGACCGGTGGCCTTTCAGGTTGACAAAGCCCGCCGCGGCGGCCTCCTTGATAAACCGCTTGTCGATATCCTCGGAGGGAGCGGTGAACGGCACGTTCATGAGCGAGCGGAATTCCGGCACCGCCGTACCCCTGAAGACCTTCGAGTTATCGAGAAAGTCGTAGAGCAGGGCGGCCTTGCGCTCGTTCACCTGCTGCATGGCGGCAACGCCCCCCTGCTGCTTCAGCCACTCGAACACCAGTTTCGCCATGTAAATGCAGTAGCAGGGCGGGGTGTTGTACATCGAGTTTTCATCGGCGTGTACCTTGTAGTTGAACACGGTCGGCGTCACGGGAAGCGCGCTTCCGGGAAGGTCGTCCCGGACGATGACCACGGTCACGCCCGCGGGCGCGATGTTTTTCTGGGCGCCGGCATAGATGATCCCGAATTTCGAAACGTCGTAGACCTCGCCGAGAATGTTCGACGACATGTCGGCGACGAGCGGGACCGAGCCGGTGTCCGGCAGTTGCCGGAAGCGCGTGCCCTCGATGGTGTTGTTCGTGGTAATGTGCACGTAGGCGGCTCCGGGGTCGAACAGCGAGCGGTCGAGGGTCGGAATGTACGAGAACTTCTTATCCTCCGAGGTGGCGACGACCCGGGCGGTCCCGTAGCGCTTCGCCTCATTGATCGCCTTCTTGGACCAGGTGCCGGTATTGACAAAGTCGGCAGTCGGCGCCCTGCCGAAGAGGTTCAGCGGCACCATGGCGAACTGCGCCGAGGCGCCGCCCTGGAGGAAGAGCACCTTGTAATTGTCGGGGATGGCCATGACCTCGCGCAGAAGCGCCTCCGCGCTATCGAAGATCGCCTGGTATTCCGGCGAACGGTGGCTCATCTCCATGACCGACTGCCCGCTGCCGGGATATTCGAGAAGTTCTTTCGCCGCCTTTTCAAGCACCGGTTCGGGCAGAACCGAAGGTCCGGCCGAAAAATTGTAGACTCTGGCCATTTCGTCTCCTTTTGTTAAATGTTATTGTCCCTGTAATCCTGTAATAAGGTAATTGTCTTATAATAATACGGTTGGACACGGCACGCCGTGCCCCTGCGACGCCGGCTGCACCCCGATCATCGCGGAAAGAATCCGGAGCTCTCCGGCGATGTCGATATTCCGGATAAAGACTCCCGGCGGCACCATCACGGGCGTCGGCGCGAGATTGAGAATGCCACGGATGCCCCCCCCCGCCAGCCGGTCGGCAACCTCCTGCGCGCGCGCCGCCGGAACGGCGATGATGGCGAGTTCAATCGCCATTCTCCTGACGACATCGGCGATTTCATGGGACGGGAAAACCATGATGGCGGTTTTTATCGTTTCGAGTTTGTTGACGTCCGAATCGAACCCGGCGACGATCCGGAACGCTTCGTTCGCGATGTTCGACGAGGAGAGTATGGCCGAGCCCAGTCGGCCGAGACCGACGATGCATGCCCGCTTTTCACGCTGGAGTCCGAGCTTGGAGAACAGGTGATCCTTCAGGCGCGAAACCTCGTACCCCGCCCCGGAATTGCCGATTTCACCGAGGAAACTGATATCCTTGCGGATGGTATGCGCCGGTTGCCCGGTTCTCCGTCCAAGCTCGGTCGAAGAGACCCGAACGAGGTCCTCTCCCTCCATACGGCAGAGGAGCTGATAGAGGGAACACAGACGTTCGAGGGCAGGGGCTGGAATGGGCGTTTTCATGGGTCGTGTGAAATCTTTCACCATTAAATATAGTGATGTTCCACAAAAAAGTCAATTATTCGGCGACAAAACTGCACACATCACTTCGGCCAACTCGGGTTAGTGTGTTTTTTCACAATATGACTTTCGCCGTTTTTATCGTATCGGCTCGAAATAATTTCGGTGAAACGGCCGTGCGGGCGGGTTTTCGCTGGACCGATCGTTTAGTGAGGAGCGGACTATCGCGGTGAAAAACCGAATGCATTATACAGCAGGGCGATCATCCCGCTGCCGGGTTGCCACAATTCGCTTATTGCGGAAGCGCCCCAAAACAGCGCGAGAAAGAAGCCGCCGATAGTATAGATCAAAGGGCCGACGGTCCAATGCAAGATATACATATTATAATAAAAAGGTTGATCCCCGGAATATTGTTTCCGGGGAAGTCCCCATCTTTGAATCAAGCAACCTATTTTCCAGGCGATCGGCATAAACAGAAAAAAGAACGTGCCTGCGACAAGCTCTGCACCGCCTCCCGGCAGATTGCCCCGGACGAAATTTATGATTGCCGCAATCGCAAAGATAACAGCCCCGATCAGTGCAAGGATTTTAACATAAGCCGGCCTTGCTTTTTTTCCGTCGTCTTCCTGGTCTTCGAACGGTTCTTCAGATATAACGATAGTTTCTTCGCCGAAATCGTCATAAACGCTATTTGCCGCCGGCTTGCATTCAGGACATGGCATTCCCGGACTTTCAAGTTTTAAGCCGCAAAAGGGACAATAATTATAGTTTGCCTGCATAATCCCGGCCTCCGTTTCTTCATTCCTTATTTAAAAGTTACTGCCGCTTACCTGCAACCGGTTGTGGGCCGCCGGACCCGCGTAACAAAGAATTTGAATTTCCCTTGCCTTCCCGGTCTAACAGCCGTATAATATAAAGTAGGGGAAGTTCAGGCATTTTTTTCAAACCTTCCCGGATACTCCAAGCCGGATCGACTCACCTGCGTCGTTTGGTCGATCTTCACCTTTGGAACGGACAGCCAGTGCAACGAGAGGGATAATCCAATGAGCAAAAGACGATGCAAGCTCTTCGACGAAAATATCGTGCACAGCATCATGCTGGCGACCGGCAATTCGGTCACCGAATATATCCGTGAAAACGGGACCGCGGATTCCGATGAGATCAGGGATTTCGTCGAGGTTAACTTTGACGACATCATAAAGGAAACCATAGCGGATTTGAAGAAGTTGAACGATTACCACGATATGGATATCGAGAATTCATTTGGGGATGACATAGTGCCCGATGAGGATGGATAAGTCTTATTCCGAAAAATAGTGACGGCTCAGGTGGGGGAACCTTGCTTCTACCACCAAAGGGTGGTGGGGGAACCGAGCTTGCCGCTTCTGGTGGGGGAACCGAGCTTGCCACCCTTGGTGGGGGAACCGAGCTTGCCACCTTTGGTGGGGGAACCGAGCTTGCCACCTTTGGTGGGGGAACCACCTTGCGGTGGTTCCCCCTGGCCCCCGGCCGC
>CAZYYB010000101.1:0-11324 GCA_964651515.1 uncultured Fibrobacteraceae bacterium | reverse complement strand
GGGCGCGGCCGGCATGCGGGTCTACCCGGCCAAGGTGCTGATGCGGATATTCGCGCTCTGCGAAAAGCACGCGGTCCTCACCATCGCCGACGAGGTCGCCACCGGGTTCGGCCGCACCGGGTTGCTCTTTGCGTGCGAGCACGCCGGGAAGGTCCCGGACATCATGTGCTGCGCCAAGGGGTTGACCGGCGGCTTCGCGCCCATGGGTATCACTGCCGTCAACGAACGGGTCTTCGAGGAGTTCAAGGGCGAGGCGGGCTCGGAGCGCATCCTTTACCACGGCCACTCCTTTACCGGAAACCCGATCGCGGCCGCCGCGGCCTGCGTCACCATGGAGCTCATCGCCGAGCACCGCATCCCGGCGTCGCTCGATAAAATAACCGCCCGCTTCCGCGCGGGGCTCGAACAATTCCGCGACCACGAGGTCGTGGGCGATATCCGCTCCATCGGGCTCATCGGCGCCATTGAATTCGTAAAGAACCGCGCGACCAGGGAGCCTTTCCCGGCATCCGCCCGTTTCGGGCTCGCCCTCGCGCAGGCGGCGCTGCGCAACGGGCTCCTCATCCGCCCGCTCGGCGATATCGTTTACTTCTTTCCGGCATTCATCATCACCGAAACGCAAATCGAGGAGATGTTCGCCATGCTGCACCATTCACTGAAAGAAGTGCTCCATGCCGCTTCCGCTCATTGACAGGATCTCCTGCGACCTCGCGCGCCGGCGCGGCGCGCGGCTCCTGCGCGAGGTTCCCGCTCCGGTGCGCGATGCGCACGAGCGTATCGACCTGGCGACGAACAGCTACCGCGGCCTCCACCGGAGTGCGGCCGTTGCACGGGAAGCGAAGCGCCTTGCGGCCGGGGTAGCGCACGGCAACCTCGCCTCACGGCTTATCCGCGAGAGCTCCCCGCTCGCCGGTGCGCTCGAAGCCGAAATTGCTCAGTGGAAAGGCACCGAATCCGCCCTGCTCTTTACTTCGGGCTATGCGGCCAACGTCGGCATGGTGCAAGCCCTGGCAACGCGCTCGACCGAGGTTTTCTGCGACCGGCTCAACCATGCCTCGATCATCGACGGGGCCCGGCTCTCGGGGGCGAAGCTGTACCGCTATCGCCATACCGACATGGCCGACCTGGCGACGCGCCTCGCGAAATCGGCGGCGCCGGAAAAACTCATCGTGACCGATACGGTCTTCAGTATGGACGGCGACCGCGCCCCGCTCGCCGACATCGTCGATCTTGCGAAGCGGTACCGTGCCTGCGTCATGGTCGACGAGGCGCATGCGACCGGGATTCTCGGGACAAACGGGAGCGGGCTCGCCGAAGCGGAGGGTGTCGCGGCGGACATCGACATCAGGATGGGGACGCTCTCCAAGGCGGTCGCGGGCATGGGCGGTTTCTTCGCGGGAAGCGCGCTCCTGCGCGACTTTCTGGTCAACCACAGCCGCAGCCTGATCTACTCCACCGGCCTGCCGCACCAGGTGATCGCCTTCGACCTCGCGGCGGTACGCTCCCTGCGCGCCCACCCGCAGGGCGGGAGGACGCTGCTTGCCAGGGCCGATTCGTTCCGCGACAGGCTCCATACGCTCGGCTTCGACACGCTCAATTCGACCACCCAGATCGTCCCCGGCATCGTCGGCAACGACGGCGAAGCGCTGGCGCTCTCGGCCTTTCTTGCAAAGAGGGGCATCGACGCCCCGGCCGTGCGTCCCCCCACCGTGCCGACCGGTACGGCCCGCATCCGTTTCTCGCTCCACACCGGTTTCACCGAAGCGCAGGAAGCAGCGGTCATCGCGGCCCTCGCGGACTGGAAATCGGGCCGTGGGTGATCGCTGGATAGCCTTCGGCGGCTGGGCGGTTTCGCCCGCGGTCCTCACTCCCCTTTTCCGCGACCCGCCCCTCCTTATCGACGTCAACGAAATCGCGCCCTCGCTCGTCCGTAACGGCCGGCTCCGGCCGGACTGGGAGACGGTGGTTGCCGACCATGTAAAGGTCCTTTCAAACGACCGGCTCCCCGGGATCGCGGGCTGGTCCACCGGGTCGATCATGGCATATGCCGCTGCGCAACGGCTCAAACCGAAAGTGGCGATGTTTCTCGGCGCCACCCCGTCGTTCTGCCGCAGACCGGGCTTCCCCTATGGCTGGAAACCGGCTGCTCTCAAGGCAATGCGGGAAAAACTTGAAACCGATCCGCACGGCATACTGCACGCATTCTGCGAGCGATGCGGAATCGCCCTGCCCCTTCCCGCAACGTTACCCGCCGCCTCACCCCCTAATCCCCTCTCGACCTCTCCCCGTTCCCCTCTCCCACGAGGAGAGGGGAACGGAAAAACCATTGAAAATAGCGGGAATACCGAGGCGATAAAGCGACCGCTTATCGACGGGCTGCACTTCCTCGAACAGGCGAGCCTGATCCCGGTAGCCCCGCTCCCCTGCCCTTCGCTGTTTATGCACGGCCGGGAGGATGCGATCGTGCCTTTCCAGGCGGGGAAGATGTTTGCGGATGCGGCTGGGGGGAGATTCCTGGAATACGATGGGGGGCATGGTTTTTTTGTGGGACGGGAGGGATTTTTTTATTGACGCACCGAAGCTCCGGCCGCACGATCACGGCAGGGGTTCGGAATCCGGGAGCGGGCACTCCGGATTGTCCATCGTTCCCACCGGTTCATACCGAGCAACAATTTCCCGGTCATTCGTCGCTTCTATACCCGTAACTTTATAATGCAGGATTTCCCTCTCCTGTCCCGTTACCACCGGATAGCCGTGCGGCCGGTTACGGTGCTTCATCGCTCCCCTGTTTTCAGCATAGGTATCGACAAATGCCAAATGTGCGGAAATCCGGGATGCGATTATTTCATTTGCCGCGGGAAGGAACGCCGTCGCCTGATTCATGGCGAGCCGCGCAAGGGTACCGTCGATCTCAATGCCGATGCTGCTGCGCCCGCTTGCCAGTGCGGCGCATGCCGTCGTTCCGGTCCCCATGAACGGGTCCAGGACAACCTCTTCGTACAGCGAATACATTGTGATAAGCCGATAGGCCAGTTCAAGCGGAAACGCGCCGCTGCGGAGGCGCAGCCCGGAATGGTTCAGCGGTTGTTTCGTGCCATTGAAATCCCACACATCGGAAAACCACCGGTTCCGCTCTTCCCAGTAAAAGGCGCTCCGCGCCCGTCGTTCCTTTTCGGACTTGCCCGGATATTCCTTTTTCGTTCCTTTTCGGAAGATAAGGATATATTCATGTTCGAGGGTCACATAGGCGCCGGCGGGAAGCATGCCGGCACCCATGAACTTATTCGGCGCATTGGTCTGTTTCCGCCACAGAATGACCGGCAGGCAATCGAAGCCGACGGCGCAGAAGGAGGCGATAATACGGGAGTGGTTCGGATACAGCCGGAAGCGGCCGCCGATCGTCCGGGTCGCATCCCCGATATTGACACAGGCGAAGGAACCGGGTTTGAGAACCCGGTAAAGCTCCCGCCACACCCTGTCCAGTTCGCTGTGCATCGCCTCAAACGCACCGTTCCCGTCGCCGGAGGCCATGCATGTATTCACCCGCGGGGACAGGGTAGAAAAGAGCCCGTCCCACATCTGAATCATGGGGTAGGGCGGCGACGTGACGACCAGATCGACGGATTGGTCGTTAATTTCGCCCATGGCGCGCGAATCGGCGAGAGTCAGCTTATGGAGCGTCTGCATCGTATCCTTTAGGGGAACGCCGGGCGATGCCGGCCTTTCTTTCATCGGCTGGTTCGCCCTGCCGATTCATTCTGCTGCGCGTTTCTCATTGAAAATAGGTCAATAACCGCCCCCTCCGCACCTTCAAGAACCCTCTCCCTTTTCCTGAAAATTACGCGAAGCGGCCTGCCGAAATTACGATTTGCCGCCGGAGGGAACCGGGAAGCATGCAGCATGATGAAGTATCTTTTAATAAACCCTCAAGGAGCTCCACCGGCACAATGAACTACTTCCAGCTCGCCGAAAAACTATCAGCATCCGCCGTCGCCGGAGCTATTTCACCGGCCGATCTCGACACGGTCATCTCCTGGCCGATCGAAGAGATCAGCACCCTCTTCGCCGCCGCCGACCGCGTTCGCCGTCATTTTTTCGGCAACGTCGTCGACCCCTGCACGCTCACCAGCATCAAATCGGGCGGCTGCTCCGAGGACTGCGCCTTCTGCTCCCAGTCGGCACTGCACGCCACCGGCGTCCCGGTGACAGGACTCGCCCCCGCCGCCGAAATCAGAGGGCGCGCCGAACACGCCGCGGCGAACAACCTGCCGTTCTGCGTGGTCTCGAGCGGCAGGCGGCTGACCCACGTCGAGGTCGGTATCATAGCCGACGCCATCGCCCCCTGCACCTGCGAAAAACACGCCTCGCTCGGCATCCTCGACCCGCTGGACTTCGCCCTGCTCCGCGCCGCCGGCGTGGTCTGCTACAACCACAACATCGAGACCTGCCGCGAGTTCTTCCCCTCGATCGTCACCACGCACACCTGGGACGACCGCGTCGCTACCGTCAAGGCGGCAAAGGCCGCCGGGATGCGGGTCTGCTGCGGCGGCATCTTCGGTCTCGGGGAGAGCTGGGAGCAGCGCCGGCAGATGTGCCTGGAACTGAAGAGCCTCGATGTCGATACCGTGCCGATCAACTTTATCATCGCTATTCCGGGCACCCGCGCGGCCGCCCCGGCCGAGTCGCCGCTCGAATTCCTCAAGATCATCTCGCTCTTCCGCCTCGGGCTCCCGGACCGTGCCATCAAGGTATGCGGCGGCCGCGAGGCCGACCTCGGCGCACTGCAAAGCATGATCTTCTTCGCCGGGGCGAATGGGTATGTCACCGGAGGCTACCTGACCACGCCCGGCGCGGGAATTGCAAAGGATGATGCCATGATCGCCGGATTGGGATTCACGAGGATGGGAAATGTATATTCGTGATGCGGCGTCAAATTGACATAGCACAATACCCTCCACCACTGCCGATGACTTCGAAATCACTTGTATTCCTGCTCGCAGCGATGGCTGCACTGTTTTCCGGCTGCGGCTCCCCGACTCCGAAGGGGAGCGTTCCCGTGGTCGCGGTGAGTATCGCTCCGCAGAAATACTTTGTCGGAAAAATCGCCCGGGATCTGGTATCGGTCATGGTCATGGTGCCTCCCGGCGTTTCGGAGCACACCTATGAGCCCAAGCCCCTCCAGATGGCCTCGCTCTCACGGGCCGCACTCTACTTCAGCATCGGCATCGAATTCGAACACGCCTGGCTCGCCCGGCTTGCCGGCACCTATCCGCGGCTCAGGGTAGTCCCGACCGACAGCGGCATCGTCAAGCGTCCCCTGGAAGAGCCGGTAGCCATCGGCCAACCGGCCGACACGAATGAGCGCGAGGGTCTGGACCCGCATATCTGGCTCTCGCCGGAGCTTGTTAAAAAGCAGGCGGCCACCATTACCGATGCGCTGTGCGCGTCCTTCCCCGTTCATGCAGCCGAGTTCCGGACAAACGACTCCTCCTTCATGGTCGAAATCGATTCCCTCCAAAATGAGATCAGGGCGCTTCTTGCACAAAAAAAAGGACCATGCCCGTTCATGGTTTTTCATCCCGCCTGGGGCTATTTCGCCCGCGAGTTCGGGCTGAAGCAGCTGGCGATCGAGATCGGGGGCAAGGAGCCGAGCGCGCGCACCCTCGGGATGGTCATGGATTATGCCCGAGGCAACCGCATCGAGACCATCTACGTCCAGCCGCAATTCTCCCGCCAAACCGCCGATATCATAGCGACCGAGATCGGGGCACGGGTGGCGATTGCCGACCCGCTCGCAGCGGACTGGGCGGACAACCTCCGCTCCTTCGCGCAAAAGCTGGTGCAGCCGTGAACGGGGTGCCCGCCATCGAGGTAGCCCGGGTCTCGTTTTACTACCGGAACGAGGCGGCGGTCCGCGATGTCAATTTTTCGATCGAGGAAGGCGACTTTCTCGGCATCATCGGCCCGAACGGCGGGGGTAAATCCACGCTCCTGAGGCTCATCCTGGGCGTTCTGAAGCCCCACGCCGGAACGATCCGGCTCCTCGGCGATCACCCGGAAAAAACGAGGCGCTCGGCCGGCTATGTGCCGCAGGAGACCTCGACCAACAAGGAGTTCCCCATACTCGTCCGGGACGCGGTGCGCATGGGCCTGGCCGCCAGGCGCGGGCTCGGCAACCGTCTGACAAGTGATGATAAGCGGGCCGCCGATTCGATGATCGAGGAGGTCGGACTCGGTCCCCTCCGGAATTTGACAATTGGCGAACTCTCCGGCGGTCAGCGCCAGAAGGTGCTCCTGGCGCGGGCGCTCGTTTCGCAACCCCGGATTCTCTTTCTCGACGAACCGACCGCCAGTATCGACACCACCGGCACCGACGAGATCTACCAGCACCTCGAACGGCTGAACAACGCGGGAACTACCGTGGTGCTCGTAACGCACAACGTCAGCATCGTGTCGAAGTACATAAAATCGGTCGCCTGCATCAACAAGGATCTTTACTTTCACGCCGACGGGGTGATCGATCAGGAGATGATCACGAAAACATTCGGCTGCCCGGTCGATTTCGTCGATCACGGCGTACCGCACCGGGTTTTCCACGAGCACGAGAAACGTCACGGAGATCGCCGCCATGCATGAGTTCCTCCAGTACGATTTCATGCGCAATGCGCTCTTCGCCGGCTTCCTGGTCAGCATCGCCTGCGGCGTGGTCGGCACGCTTGTGGTAGTAAACCGGCTCTCCTTCCTTGCCGGCGGCGTGGCCCATGCCGCCTACGGCGGTCTCGGACTTTCGGCGTTCCTCGGCATCCCCCCCATGACCGGCACCATCCCCTTCTCGCTCGCTTCGTCGCTGCTCATGGGGTTTGCAAGCCGTCGGCAGAAGGAGCGTTCCGATACCATCATCGGCGTCATGTGGGCGCTCGGCATGGCGATCGGCATTATCCTGATCGACCTCAAACCCGGCTACTTCGTCGACCTGATGAGTTACCTCTTCGGCTCGATCCTCGCGGTGTCGCGGGCGAGCCTGGTCCTCATGGCCGTGCTCGACTGCATCATCCTCCTTATCGTGATCGGGCTGTACAAAGAGTTCCTGAGCATGTCCTACGACGAGGAGTTCGCGCTGGTCAGCGGCATCCCGGTGGCGATGCTCTACTACGTGATGATCCTGCTCATCGCCCTCACGGTGATCATGCTCATCCGGGTGGTCGGGCTCATCCTCGTCATCGCGCTGTGCACGATTCCCGCCTCGATCGCCGAGATGTTCACCAAGGACCTGCGGCGCATGATGGCGATCGCCGCAGCGCTCGGGATGCTCTTTACCACCGCGGGCCTCCTGCTCTCCTACTGGTGCAACCTCACCTCCGGCGCAACCATCATCCTGATCGCGGGAATTTTCTACATCATTTCGCTCGTCGTCCGGTCGCGCAGGAAGAACGGCAAACAGTTCCACCGCGACTCGGGCAAGGCCGCAGCGGTACGGTAATAGAGACTTTCGGATTTTTTTTGGGACAATGCCTCGCGGGGCGGCCGCTCAGGAACCCGCATACCGGGCCAGCGAGCCCTTGACGGATTCGAAGGCGAGCGCCTCGAACTCGACCGTCCTCGGATCCACCAGGCAGAATTCGCTCGTCTCGTCGGAGAGTTTCAGTGCGCCGGTATCGAGCGGCCGGCAGAGGAAAACCGCGTCGGCGGTAAAGTAGGTCACCTCTTCGTACCGGTAGGTATTGGCAAAGGAGCCGAAGTACCGGATGTCGGCAACGGCGAGACCGGTTTCCTCCATCACCTCCCGCGCCAGGGCCTGGTCGAGCGACTCGCGGTAGTCGACAAACCCTCCCGGCAGATCGAGATAGCCGATTTTCGGCTCATGGGCGCGCCGGAGCAGGAGAATCTTCCCCTCGATCTCGATGATACCCGCCACGGCGGCCGCGACATTGTGAAAGTAAATATACCCGCACGAAAGGCAGCGGATCGCGTTCTTCAGGTACACCTCGATGGACGCGTTCGCGCAGCGCGGACAGAAGCGGAAATCGGTGAAGTCCTTCATGTCGTCCTTCTCTTGAATCTCGGGTGAAACGTCCGGTGCACCTCTTTAAGGTACTCCCGGTCAACGTGCGTATAGATCTCCGTGGTCACGATGTTGGCATGGCCGAGCATCTCCTGCACCGTTCGCAGGTCCGCGCCGCCTTCGAGCAGGTGGGTCGCAAAGGAGTGGCGGAAGGTGTGCGGCGAGACATGCTTGCCGACACCGGACATCCCGACATAAAATTGGATGATCTTCCAGATTCCCATCCGTGAAAGCGCCGCGCCCCGGACGTTGAGGAAAACGGTACTGTCGGTCGACGGACGCGCGAGGAGCGGCCGCTCGGTCTCCCGGTAGGCCGCGATCCAGTCGAGCGCGACCTCTCCGATCGGCACGAGGCGTTCCTTCGCTCCCTTGCCGAAGATCCGCACCAGCCCCTCGTCGAGAAGCAGGTGTTCTTCACAGAAGGCGGATAATTCGGACACGCGCATCCCGGTTGCGTAAAGCGTTTCGAGCATTGCCCGGTCGCGGAGACCGCAGCGTTTCTTCGTGTCGATTGCGGCAAGGATTTTTTCGATTTCCTCAACGGTAAGCACCGCCGGAAGATACCGGCCGCTCTTCGGGCTCTCGAGCAGGACCGTCGGGTCCCGGGCGATCAGGCCTTCGGCGACGACGAAGGCAAAATAGCCGCGCAGCGACGAGATCGATCGCTGGATGGAGGCGGCGGCGAATTCCACATCGTGAAGCGCCCGGAGGTAGGCGGAAAGATGCCCCGCCTCCACGAGAGCGAGATCGCCCGGTCCCTGGGACCTCAGGAAGGACCCGAGCCGCTCAAGATCGAAACGGTAGGATTCGGCGGTATTTTCCGACAAGGTCCGTTCGAGCCGCAGGTGTGCGAGGAATTCATTCAGCAGTGGCAAGGTGTCCATAGATCGCCCGATACGACGTGCCGGTATCGCGACACAAAAAAAGGAGGCCCTCCTATTCGGGCCTCCCTTTCTCATTGTTGCCGCGGGTGACAGGGATACGCTATCGTACCAGCATCATCACGGTATTTCTCTCATAACCCGGGGCTTTAAAGCGAACGATGTAATTGCCGTTGGCCAAGACGCAATCCTTGAGGGCGAGGGTGTAATTCCCGGCCGCCTGCATCCGGTTAATGGCGAACACGGTTCGGCCGAGCAGGTCGCTGAATGTTATTGCCACGGCGCCCGGCGAAGCAACCGAATACTCGATCGCCTCTCCCTTAACCCTGAATTCGGTCTTGGACGGCGCGATTGCGGTGTTCGTCAAAACCGCCGTCGCACTCGTACTGAAGTTATACATCACCGACCAGTAACCCTGCCCCCCGCTGTTTGCCGCTGCAACCTGCCAGTAATAGGTCTTTCCCGGACTCAGGCCGGTCACCGGAGCCGAAGTTCCAGAAACACTATCCTTCAGGAAGGTTGCGGAAAAAGAGGAAGAAGTTGAGATTTCCAGAACATAGGACATCGCGGCCGTTGCCGACCCCCAGGTGAGCGTCAGGCTGGTGGGCAGATTCGGGGAGCCGTTCGTCGGCGTTGAGAGCGCCGGAATGCCGGCAGTAGCGGCTATGGTGCCGAAGCTCCATACGGCCGACCATGCCCCGTTGCCGGCGGCATTCGCCGCAGCCGCTTCCCAGTAGTAGGTAGCGCTGTTCGAAAGATTGCCGGCCGGGGTAGTTGGAATGGACAGGCCCGACTGGCTGAATGCGATGCTGCCGAAGGTTGAACTGGTGGATACCTGCACGACATAGGAGGTGGCTCCGCTCACGGTGCTCCAGGTAAGGTTCACATTCACCGGAATATTCGAAGAACCGTTCGACGGCGAGGAGAGCGTCGGGGCGGTGCCCGGAACGGTAATATTCGAAAACGATACCAGTGTCTGGGAGACCTGCTGGTTCTGGAAGGAGAGTTTGACCCAGCTGCTGTCCCGGACGACGCTCGAAATTTCGGGTTCATCGATCATCCCGGTCCAGAATGCGCTGCCGGTAGGAGCAGCTCCGTCGCTTAACCGTGCCCCAATTCCGATATTCGCCAGCGTGTCGCGTGTACCGTTGCCGACGACCGAATCCGAGCCGGTTCCGGCATTGACTCCATTCACATATAATGTCATATTCGGTCCGTTTCGGACGCCGACGACATGGACCCACTGGCTCTGCTGACCCGAGGCAAGCCCGACGGGGGTTCTTCTTGACTGCTGCCCGCCATCGCCCAGGCTCCTCTGCTCAAGAAAGGACCACTCCGCATTAGTCGTCGCGGTGGTATACCGCTCAAACAGATGGTACTGCGCCGGTCCCGCGCCCTTCGAAACAATCGCAGGGGTCGTCGCCGAAAATCCCGTTGAATAAACCCATGCCGAAACAGTATAGAAGCCGTCGTCGGGGAAACACACCTTGCTTGGCGGACTCGCGGTATTGGCCGCATAGAACGCCGCGCTCGACCCATTAAAGAAACGGGCGCGCCCGATTATGCCGATGGTATCGGTCGGCGTGCCGATCGCCGTGGCAGCATAACTGTTGATCGTTGCATCGTTCGCGTTGCCGCTCGTGCCCTCATTGAAGTGGTAAACCGCCTGATACCCGTTGGTCGTGTCGAAGACCGCCGGTCCGCTTGACTGGCTCGTAACGCCGGTTTTTCCGTAGTGCATCACGATCGACTGTGTGGCGTTATTTCCCAAAACGGTATCAACTCTCACCCAGATTGCGGCGGAATCCGCAAACCCCGCCTTATCAACCCACTGCTCGATCTGATAGGAAAGATGCTGTGAGTAATTGGTCTTCGAAAACCTGATATCCAGGCCCTGCAGCTGTACCTTGCTGAAACCCGAAAAATTTCCGGTGTTGAGGCGTATCAGCACCGGAAATTTATACTCATTATCCGGCACATTCGACCCGCTCGGGGAAGTATTAAGAATTATTACCTGGTGATTCGACCAGGTAGTGTAATCCTCCGTTTGTGCGAAGACGGCCACGGATAAAAACAATAGCATTGCTATGCCACCTGCTCCACAAACTCTCTGGCGACCAGTCATAAATCCTCCCCTGCCGTTGTGAATGATACTATTTTGAATATTCTCCACTACTGTGCATGTACCTATTGCTCTAACTGCATCTTTACGCGTTACCCTATTATAAAATAACATCGGTTCTCGCGCAAATCCACTTTTTATTTCAGAAGACGGGTTCTTTTTTTGACGTTTGTCCACAATAGCTTGATGCATTGCATTTTCCCGTTAAAAAGGGCCCCGCCGCTCTCCGGCGACGGGGCCCTTTAAACTCCCGACCTTC
>CAZYYB010000100.1:0-11416 GCA_964651515.1 uncultured Fibrobacteraceae bacterium | reverse complement strand
AGAACTTCGCGATATCGACCATGCAGTCGTTTTCGGTCATCACGATCATGCCGCCCGATCCCATGATCGAGCCGAGCGCCTGCAGGTGCTCGTAGCTCACCGGGGCATCGAAGTGCTCGGCCGGGATCATGCCGCCCGATGGGCCGCCGGTCTGGATCGCCTTGATGGGCTTGCCGTCGGCGCTGCCGCCGCCGAGACCCTCGACGACTTCGCGCAGCGTGGTCCCCATGGGAATCTCGACGAGGCCGGAGTTGCGCACTCCGCCCGTGAGCGCGAAAACTTTCGTGCCCTTGGATTTTTCGGTCCCCATGCGGGCGAAGGCGGCCGGACCCGCCATGAGCAGGTAGGAGACGTTCGCCATGGTTTCGACATTGTTGATGACCGTCGGCTTGCCCCACAGACCGCTGTCGGATGGGTAGGGGGGGCGCGGCCGGGGAGTTCCCCGCCGACCCTCGATCGAGGCGATGAGCGCCGTCTCTTCGCCGCAGACGAACGCACCGGCGCCCAGACGGATTTCGCAATTAAAGGAAAACTCGGAACCGAGAATTTTTTCGCCGAGCAGTCCGAGCTCGTAGGCCCTGTCGATAGCGAGCTGGATGCGCTTGATGGCGAGCGGGTATTCGGCCCGTATGTAAAACATGCCCT
This sequence comes from uncultured Fibrobacteraceae bacterium, assembly GCA_964651515.1. Taxonomy (GTDB): domain Bacteria; phylum Fibrobacterota; class Chitinivibrionia; order Chitinivibrionales; family Chitinispirillaceae; genus BOG-1184. The sequence goes on along the minus strand of CAZYYB010000100.1, from coordinate 10,771 downwards.
TCTGGGCGCCGACCGCGTAGGCGATGATGGTCATCCCTTCGATGACCGCGTACGGGTCGCCCTCGAGCACGCTGCGGTCCATGTAGGCGCCCGGATCGCCCTCGTCGGCGTTGCAGATGATATACTTTTCGTCGCCGAACGCCTTGCGGGCGAGCGACCACTTGAGCCACGACGGGTAGCCCGCGCCGCCGCGGCCGCGAAGCCCCGCGGTCTTGACCTCTTCGATGACCTGTTCCGGCGTGAGGTCGAAGAGGCAGCGGCAGAGTCCCTGGTAGCCGTTGACCTTGAAGTAGTCGTCGATGTTTTCCGGATCCACCCGCCCGCAGTTGCGCAGCACGATGCGGACCTGCTCGACCGCCTTCTTCCGGGTCAGCTCTTCGATCACCGTGCCCTGCTTCAGCGTGAGGTCGATGATCCGGTCGATGTCCTCGGGCTTCACATTCACGTAGCGGGGACCGTCGGGAAGGATCTTCACCGCGACACCGGCGTTGTAGACGCCCAGGTCGGCGGCGCGCACCGCCTGGACCGTACCGTCGAGGCCCGCGTCGCGCAGCTTCTTCACCCACTGACCGTGCAGGTCCCGCGTGGTATCGCCCGTCGGGGCGGTATCTTTTATCAAGACGACCGTTTTATTCATTGCGCATCGATTCCTTTCACGGCCATGGCATAGATATGATCGTTCAGGAGCCGCTTATCGCCAAGGTGTTCCTCCACGATGCGGTGCGCGATGTCCGGGGTCACCCGGCCGTAGAGCACCGGCGGCACGCCGTCGGTGCACACCTCCACGAGGGGTTCCGCGTAGCAGAGGCCGTTGCAGCCGCACCGCAGCACCGCGACCTCGGGATGCGCCTTGGCGACTTCCTCCCGCAGAAGGTCGAAGATCCTCTGCGCTCCCGCGGCAATGCCGCAGGAACTCATGCCGACCTTGATGTATGAACTTGCGGCCGGGCCGCTCGGGTCCAGGCTACGCTTTTTCAGCGTTTCCCGCGTCAGTTTTTCCATTATCCGCGACTCCTTCTTTATACCGGGAGAGAATCTCCACGACCTGGGTCTTTTTGACTTTTCCATGAATTTCGCCGTTGACCGTCATGACCGGGGCGAGGCCGCAGCAACCGAGGCAGCGGACCGCGTCGAGGTGAAAAACGCCGTCGGCGGTCGTCTGGCCGATGGTGATGTTCAGGCGTTCGCTGATCTCGTCCAGAATGTCCGGCGCGCCCTTGAGGTAGCAGGCGGTCCCCATGCAGACCGCGATGTTGAACTTCCCCGGCGGCTGGAGCTTGAAATAGTTGTAGAAGGTGATGACCTCGTAGATCCTTGCGAGCGGCACATCGATGATCCGCGAGAGCTCCATCGCCACATCGCGCGGAATGTAGCCGTAGTTGCTCTGAACCTCGTGAAGGACCATGATGAGGCTGCCGCGCTTATCGCTCCACTTCGCGGCGATATCGCCCAGCACCTTGGTATGAACGGTCGGCTCTGCCATGGATACTCCTCGAAAGACGTTTTTTTTCTGCCGCGGGCCCGGTAATCTTGCTATCATTATATGAAAATAAACGGCCAATTGCAAGCCGGATAACGGTCGTTACGCCGGCTTGCATAACGCAGCCCCATAAAATACAATAAGATGAAAGTGGAGTCAATATTTGTTGTGATTATAAGTACAATAACATTTTTATTGTTTTGATCGATAGGGTGTTTTAATCAAATTATATGGCGTTTACCTCAAATACCAATAAATTAATGTGAATTCCAGTACAAAAATGTTGCCGATTCTTCTGTCGCGCACCTATTTTAAGGGGAAGCCGGCAAGAGATCAATCCGCCTGGAGGACTCAATGGTTGCAAAAAAGAACTGTATCCTGCGTCTTTCGCGGTATAAAAATGAACTGTACCGGTTTAAAAAGCTCGGGTTCATCAAGATTTTTTCGGAATACCTGGCCGATGCGGTGGGCGTGACCAGTGCGCAGGTGCGCAAGGATTTCTCCCTGTTCGACATCTCGGGCAACAAGCGCGGCGGCTACACGATCGATGCGCTGATCGATAAGCTCAATGCCATCCTCGGAAAGAATCAGATCCAGAAGGTCGTGGTGGTGGGTGCCGGCAACCTCGGGTCCGCGCTTTTGCGGTACAAGAACTTCGAGAAGCAGGGGATCAGGATCGAGGCGGCCTTCGACCTCGACCCGGCGAAGGGCTCGCAGAAATCCGGCGTGCCGGTGCACCCCATGACCGAGCTCGAAACCTTCCTGCGCGCAAACGAGATAAAAATCGGCATCCTGTGCGTCCCCGAGGTGGCCGCCCAGAGCGTGTTCGACGCGATGGTCAAGGCAGGCATCCGGGGGGTGCTGAACTTTTCCCCCATCCAGCTCAAGACCCCGGCCGACTGCATCGTGACGAATGTTAATCTCGAAGTCGAGCTGGAAAATCTCATTTACTTCGTCACGGCGGGGCAAGGGGTGAAGTAAATTCAGCGAGCCGAAGTGCCTTTCAAAAGCCGCTTCGCCTCCCGCAACTGCCTCGCCACGCTTTTTTCCCCGGTCCCTCCCGCGACGTCGCGATGCCGGATGGCCTCTTTCCATGAAAGAATATTTTTCACGTCGTCCCCGAAGAGCGGGGAGAAGGTCCTGAAGTCGGCGAGCGGAAGATCGGCAAAGGAGACGTTCTTTTCGACGCAGAGGGCCACGAGGCCGCCGACCGCCCGGTGCGCCTGGCGGAAGGGAAGCCCCTTCCCCACGAGGTAATCGGCGAGGTCGGTGGCAAGGAGCAGCGGGTCCAGCTGACTTTTTATCCGGTCGACATTGACGGTGAGCGTGGCAAGCACTCCCGTGAACACCTCGACGACCATGCCGATCTGCGCCAGCGAGTCGAAGACCGGCTCTTTATCCTCCTGTAAATCCTTGCAGTAGGCGAGGCCGACCCCCTTGAGCGTTGCGGCGAGCCGCATATAGTTGCCGATGAAGCGGCCGCTCTTGCCGCGGATGAGTTCGAGGGAGTCGGGGTTCTTCTTCTGCGGCATCATGCTCGATCCGCTCGACCAGGCGTCGTCGAGTTCGATGAAACCGAACTCGCGCGAGGACCAGACGATGAGGTCCTCGGCCTGGCGGCTGAGCGTTATGCCGATCGAGGCAACGGCCGAAAGCGTTTCGAGCAGGTAGTCGCGCGAGGCGACCGCGTCGATGCTGTTGTCGGTCGCTTTCGAGAAGCCGAGGTCCGCCGCGAGCTTCCGGCGGTCAATCGCGAAGCCGCTTCCCGCCACCGCACCCGAACCCAGGGGGCAGGCGTCGGCGCAGTCGCGCGCATGGTAAAGACGGTTTTTTTCGCGCTCGACGACAAAGAAGAACGAAAGCCAGTAGTGGGCCAGGAGCACGGGCTGCGCCTGCTGCAGGTGGGTGTAGGCCGGGACCACGATGCCGCGATCGTTTTCGGCACGCGCGAGAACCGCCTCCTGCAACCCGGCGAGCGCGGCGATGATCCGGGGCAGGGAGCGGACAACGAAAAGCCGCATATCGGTCGCCACCTGGTCGTTCCTCGATCGGCCGGTATGGAGCTTCGCTCCCGCGTCGCCGATACGCTCGGTCAGGAGCCGCTCGACCGCCATGTGGATGTCCTCGTCGGCCGCGTCGAAGGAAAGCGCGCCCTTCGCATGGTCGGCCGCAATGGCGCGCAGCCCCCCGGCTATTTTTGCCGCTTCCCGTTCGTTCAGGATCCCGGCGTCTTTGAGCGCAGTTGCCCAGGCGATCGACCCCTCGATATCCTCCCCGATGAGCGCCTTATCAAAAGGAAGAGAGTTGTTGAACGCCTCCATCAGGCGATCGGTCGGCTTTTTGAAGCGTCCGTCCCACATTTTCATAGGGCTATTCCTTTGACCCGCATCTGAAGCGATTTCCTGCCGTTCCACTCGTTCTCGTCGAGCGCAAAGGCCAGCGAGAGCGTGGGAGCGGCCTTGAGCTCTTCGAGCCGGTCCCCGAAGTTGAAGGCGATGGCGTCCATGGCAAGCGGGCCGGCAGAGACGGTCATCTTGAGATGCCGCTTTCCCGAGCCGACGATGCGGGGCGCGTACCGGTGGTACAGGTCCCGGCAGAGGAGAACGGGTTGCATGTTGCCCGGCCCGAAGGGCTCCATGGCTTTGATGCACGAGAAGAGCTCGGGCGTGAGGGCCGAGAGGGGGAGTTCCGCGTCGGCGCAGACCGTGGGGCAGAGGCTGTCGGGCGATACCCGGCTCGCCACCACCGCATTGAACCGCTCGCGGAACGCGCCGATGCGCCCGCTTTTGCAGCTCATGCCCGCCGCGGCCGCGTGGCCGCCGAACTCGTCGAGCAGGTCCGCGCATTCGCCCAGGGCATCGAGCAGGTGCAGGCCCGGGATGCTGCGTCCCGACCCCCGCGCCGAGCCGTCCGGAGCAATCGCGAAGAGGATGGCGGGGCGGTGAAATTTTTCCACGAGTTTGGAGGCCACGATGCCGATCACGCCCGGATGCCAGGTGGCGCTGCCCGCCACGATGGCGATATCGCGCTCCTCTTCGCAGTGCTCGGTCACCCAGGCCTCGGCTTCGTTCCAGACGACGTTGTCGATGGCGCGGCGCTCGTTGTTGGCATTGCGTAAATCGAGGGCGCACGCCGCCGCCGCTTCCGCGTTATCGGTGAGAAGGAGATCCACGGCGCGGCGCGGATCCCCGATGCGTCCGGCGGCGTTGATGCACGGGGCAAGCTGGAAGACCGCCTCGCTCGTGGAAAATTGCTTGCCCTCCAGCCCCTGGAGCCGGATGAGCGCGGCGAGGCCGACGTTTTTTGTGGCGCGCATCCGCTCGAACCCGAACCGGGCGATGATCCGGTTTTCGCCCACGAGCGGAACGATATCCGCCGCCGTGCCGAGCGCGGCGAGGTCGAGGAATTGTTCGCAGAATGCGGCGTCCCGCCCCGTGGCCTGCCCGAGCGCCTGGCAGAGCTTGTAGACCACGCCGACCCCGGCGAGGTCCCGGTCGGGGTAGCCGCAGGAGGCAACCTTCGGGTTGAGGAGGGCGATCGCGTCGGGCAGCGTCTCCTTGGGCTCGTGGTGATCGGTCACGATGACGTCCAGCCCAAGCTCCGTTGCAAGCGCAACCTCCTTGATGGCCGTGATGCCGCAATCGACCGTGATCATGAGCCGCGCACCGCTTTCGACAATCTGCCGGACGCCGCGGTCCGAGACGCCGTAGCCGTCGATCAGGCGGTAGGGAAGGAGGTAGTCGCACGTTGCGCCCAGGAGCCGCAGGCACCTCGTCAGTATGGCGGTTCCCGTAACGCCGTCGACGTCGTAGTCGCCGTAGACGGTAATTTTATCGCCCTTTTCGACGGCGAGGCGGATGCGGTCGACCGCTTTCCGCATGGCGGCGAAGCGGAAGGGGTCGAGCAGGCCGTCCATCGAGGGCCGGATGAAATTCCGGCACTTTTGCGCATCGGTCAGGTTGCGCGCGACCAGGATCCGCGCGGCGGCCGCCGGGATCCGGAGTTCGGCGCCAAGACGCGCCACCGCCGCCTCGTCGACCGTGCAGACGGTGATCCGCTCCCGGGCCCCCTGCAGGGCGCTCATGAAACCTTCGCCCCGCTGGGAACGATGCTCTCCGGGGCCAGAAGGACGGGCTTGCCGTCCGCGCCGCTCGCGGCGAGCAGCATGCCCTCGGAGGCGTGGCCCATGAGACTCGCGGGCTTGAGGTTGATAATCGCTATCGCCTGCTTTCCGACGAGCTCCTGCGGGGTGTACGATTCGGCGATGCCGGCGAGGATCTGCCGTTTTTCGGTGCCCAGGTCGACCTGGAGCCTGATGAGCTTTTTCGATTTCTCCACCCGTTCCGCCTCGATGATCGTCACGACGCGCAGCGCGACCTTCCGGAAGGCGTCGATCTCGATGGGCTCGTGCGCTTCCTCCGGGTTAGCCTTCGCGGCGTCGGCCGGTTTCATGTCGGCAAAGAGCGGCGCCAGGTCTTCGTCCGTAAGCGGGGTCACGAGCTTCCGCGTGGCGCCGAGCGGACGGTTGGAGAGCGAGAAGAGATGGTCGTCCCAGGTTAGCGGACCATCGAGGCCCAGCTGCGCTTCGAGATTGGCGACCAGGTGCGGGACGATCGGTTTCAGGAAAACGGCCATGGCCCTGATCAGGTTGACGCAGGTCACCATGATCGCGCCGGCTGACGAAGGGTCGGTCTTGATGAGCTCCCAGGGCTTGTTGTCCTGGTAGTACTTGTTGCCGATATTGCCGAGCTCATGCACCCGTTCGACCACCGATTTATACTCCGCATTCTCATAGAACCGCGCGATGGCGACCGCCGCAGCCTTGACCTCCGCGGCAATGGATCCGTCCCAGGGCGCGTCCGGGATGCGCTTATCGAAATAGCGGTCGCAGAACACGAAGGTCCGGTGGTGCAGGTTGCCGAAGTTGTTCGCGAGCGTGGTGTTGACCCGCGCCACCATCTCCGGGGCGTTGAGATCGATATCGGCCGAGGTACGGGCGAGCTTGGCGGCGAAAAAAAACCGCAGGAATTCCGGCGCCTGCGGATGGTTGATTCTGGAAAGGAAGTCCTTGGCGAGGATGAACGTTCCCCGCGATTTGGACATCTTTTCGCCGCCGATGTTCAGGAACCCGTGCACGAAGACGGTCGAGGGGAGCTTGAAGGCGGAGTTTTCGAGCAGGACCGGCCAGAACAGCGTATGGAAGTAGACGATGTCCTTGCCGATGAAGTGTACGACGCAGGCGTCGCTTTCGCGCGACCAGAACTCGGCGACGCTCCTTCCGTGGTCCTTGCACCAGCGATCGGTCGATGAAAGGTAGCCTATCGGCGCATCGAGCCAGACGTAGAAGTATTTGTCGACCGTGCCGGGAATTTTAAAGCCGAAGTACGGTCCATCCCGGGAGATGCACCACTCCCGCAGCCCGTCGTCGATCCAGGTCTGCACGAAGTTACGCATGTCGTCCTGCAGGAGGCCCGGCCGCGCGATGAACTCACGCAGGAACTGCTCGCATTCGGCAAGTTTCACATAGAGGTGCTTCGATTGTCTCATGACCGGCGGCCGGCGACAGATCATGCAGTGCGGGTCGCCCAGGTCGGTCGGCTGGTAGGTGGTGCCGCAGGCTTCGCAGACGTCGCCGTACTGGTCGGGGGTACGGCATTTCGGGCAGGTCCCCACGATGAACCGATCGGGCAGGAACCGCCGGTCGTGTTCGCAGTAGAACTGGTTGATCTCGCGTTCGACGATGAGACCGTTTTTTTTCAGGTTTTCGTAGATGGCCTCCGCGTACAGCCGGTTCTCCTCGGAATTGGTCGAGGAGAAGATGTCGAAGCCGATGTTGAATCCGGCGTAGTCGCGTCGGTGGTCCTTCTGGACCCCGGCCACGAGCGCTTCCGGCGTGATGCCGCGCCGCAGGGCGCTGAGTTCGATGGGCGTGCCGTGCGTGTCGTCGGCCGCCACGAATACCGCTTCGTTGCCGCGCAGCTTCTGGTACCGGACGTACATATCGGTCTGCACCGCTTCGAGAAGGTGGCCCAGGTGGATGTCGCCATTGGCATAGGGAAGCGCCATGGTGACGAGCAGCTTCTTTGCCTGGTCAGGCGACATGGTCGGGCGTTCCTTTCCTGATCTCCTCGGAGGTCAGCCACTCCTGCGAGCCGTCCTCGAACCGCAGCAGTCCCTTTTCGGTGAAAATATTGATAAAGGTGAGATGTCCCTTTTTCCCGCCGAAGCTGACGGTCGACCCTGTTTCGGGAAAGTTCTTGAACAGGGCCAGGTAGAGGTCGTCCTCGTAGCGCAGGCAGCAGAGGAGGCGGCCGCAGTTCCCGGATATCTTGACCGGATTGAGCGCAAGCTGCTGGTCCTTGGCCATCTGGGTGGTGATCTGTTCGAATTCGTTCAGGAAGGCGCTGCAACACTGCTTGCGGCCGCAGATCCCCAGGCCGCAGATCCGTTTCGCCTCGTCGCGGACGCCGATCTGCCGCAACTCGATCCTCGTCCGGTAGACCGAGGCGAGGTCCTTGACCAGTTCCCGGAAATCGATGCGCTGCGCGGCGGTAAAGTAAAAGGTGATCTTGCTTCCGTCGAACTGCATCTCCACGTCAACGAGTTTCATGTCGAGCCGGTAGTCCCGGATCTTTTCCTTGCAGACCTTGAAGGCGTTTTTCTCCTTCTCCTTGTTCCGCGCGAGCGTTTCGAGGTCGGCGGCCACCGCCTTGCGGATGATGCTCCTGGTTTCCCCCTTGCCGCGCTTGAGCTTCACGAGTGCGCCGATGGTGGAGGCCGCGCCCATGTCCTGCCCGCGTTCGGCTTCCACGATAACGTATTCGCCCTCTTTAATATCAATATCGTTCCGGTCGCGGTAGATGGCGCGACGTTCACCCTTGAAAAGAACTTCGACTATTTTACTGTTTTTTGGCACCGATAACCTCCGCTAACTCAATGGCACCGCCGGCAAGTACCAGCAGGATGTTGGCATACCCCCGTACCGCGACGATCGAACGCCCGCACAGGTCAAGAACTTTTTCCACGGCCGCGGGCGATGGCGTCTTCTTCGCCCGCCACACCGGCCCGCTTGAAAATACGTCTCCCCCGGCCGGCAGTTCCCGCAGGAATGCGTCGCGGACAAGCTCCATGATGGCGCCGAAGAATTTTTCGTATCGGTCGAGGTCCTTCCATTCGACCATCTCGTCGATGCGTTTCGCGATGGCCATCCAGTCGCCGTCCGCGCAGAGGTCGAGAAACGCCGCCGCCTCGCCGCGCACTTCGGCGCCCGGGTTGTCGAAGAGTTCGAGCGATTTGCCGAGCGACCCGGTCTCGACAACGCTCCCGTGCGTCTCCTGCGCCCTGGCGCCGAAGCGGCGGACGAGTTCGTCCCGGATCTCTCCGGGCGAAAGCCAGGCGAACCGCACGATTTGACATCGTGAAACGATGGTCGGCAGGACGTCGCTTACCCGGTCGGTCAAGAGCAGGAGAACGGTGCCCTTCGGCGGTTCTTCGAGGATCTTCAGCATGCTGTTCGCCGATTCGGCGCGAAGCGTGTCGACGCCGTCGAGAATGGCCACGTTCATGCCGTCGTCGTGCGCGCCTCCCCGCACGGAATGATTGACCTCACGGATCCAGTCGACCGGAATGGAGGGCGCCTTCGCGTGATCGGGCATGCGGTACGGGTTAGCGATCCTCTCCCGGGCGCATTTCGCCACCTCCTGCCAGCCCTTTGCATTCAGGTCGCCCTCTTTCTTATGTTCCGCTCCGAGTTCCACGGGCATGATGATATGGAAGTCCGGATGGGCGTAGTCAAGCACTTTCCTGCAGGAAGGGCAGGCGAGGCAGGGCCGTTTCGACCGGTTTTTGCAGAGGAGGGCGAGCGCGATATCGAGCGCTGCGGCGAACTTGCCGCTGCCCGCTTCGCCGGAAAACAGGTAGGCGTGGCCGAGGGAGTCGTTGGCGATCGCGGCTCCGAGAACCTCTTTAACGCGGGTCTGGCCGGTGCAATGCGGCCATGCGAGGGTGAACATTTAAATAAAATATATCAAAGGGCCCGCCGATCATCGCCTGGCGAGCCACTGCTGCGGATCGAGAGAATCGGTCGATTTGCGGATCTCGAAGTGCACCTTTGGGCCGCCCGTATCGCCCGCTCCGCCTGCCCTGCCCAGGACGGTTCCGGCCTCGAGTGTCTGCCCGGTCGAGACCTCGATATGCCGCAGGCCGGCATAGATGGTGAGGTAGCCGCCCCCGTGGTCGACGATGACCAGTTTGCCGAGGCCGCGCATGGAGCCGGTATAGAGCACGCTTCCGGCGGCGATGCACCTTACCGCGCCTCCTTCCGCCGCCCCGATATCGATGCCGTTGCTGGTGATCACTGTTTTGTAAACGGGGTGGACGATCTTGCCGAAACGGGTCAGTACCGGCCCGTCGATGGGCCAGGGAAGATCGCCCTTCAGCTTTTCGAAGGTTCCGGACAAGAAGGGCACGGGCTGCGGCCGCCCCCCCCTGGGCGGGGCGGCCTTCCGCCGCTGTTCGAGCATCCTGATCACTTCGTCAAGTTTTTTCCGGGCGGTTTCGAGCTCCGCGATTTTGGCAAGGTAGCTCTTTTTCCGGGAGCGGATGTCGCGAACGATCGCGCGTCGCTCGGCCTGCTCATGCACCAGCTGGTCGTTTTCACCGGTCTTTTCGACGAGCAGTCCGGCGAGCTCGGCGCGCCCCTTCTCCACGATCTCCTTCTGCGTATTGAAGGTTCTCTGCTCGCGGTCGATCCTTTCCGCGAGGGCGCGGTCGTAGGCGTGGACCGCTTCGAGCCCGCGCGTCCGCTGCACCGCTTCGGCCGGGCTGCGCGCCATGAAGAAGGCCATGAGCGGCGTCTCGCGGGGTTCCATATAGGCGCGGCGCAGACGCTCCCGCATCAGCCGGTGCCGGTCGGCAAGCCGGGTGCCGGCCCGCGAGAGGGAGTCCTTGAGGAGCAGGATGGCGGCTCCGGCGGAATCGATCCGCCGCGACAGCAGGAGCAGGTAGCGCTTCGATGCGGCGATATTGGCTTCAAGGTATTCCAGCCGGTCAAGCGTGCCGCCTTCCGCCCTTTCGAGCTCCCGGATCTTTGCACGCCGCGATTCTATTTCGGTGCGTATGGAGTCGAGGGCGTCGCTCCTCCGGCTGATCTCCCGGTCGTACGGGGCCGGGACGTGGTTCGCCCTGCCCGCGTCATCCGCGGCAAGGACGCCCGAAAAAAGGACGAGCGCGACTATGCCGGAAAGCGGCGAGCGGCGAAAATGCTTCCAATCCAACCGAATACCACCCCGA
>CAZYYB010000099.1:0-11930 GCA_964651515.1 uncultured Fibrobacteraceae bacterium | reverse complement strand
TGCAAATTTCGTGCAATTAGAGGGGTTTTCGTGATCGATATCGGCACTTTTACCCCCAATTTATGATCAAAAACGTGCATTTCGTGATGGTTTTGAAAGCAAAAGGATGAATGAGGACGACAAAAGAACGGGAATGCAATGGAGGGCAGACAATGGAGTCCCTGGTTATAATTTTTTCATGTGTTTTCTACCTTATGGGAGCGTTGCGGGGGTGCGCGAGCGTCTGCCGCAGGCAGACATCGCCGCGCACCTCCGCAGGAAGGGGTGGACCCCAGGACGCGCGTTTCGCGCGGCCGGGGGCCAGGGGGAACCGCGAAGCTCGGTTCCCCCACCAAGGGTGGCAAGCTCGGTTTCCCCACCAAAGGTGGCAGGGTTGGTTTCCCCACCAGAAGCGGCAAGCTCGGTTCCCCCACCAAAGGCTGCTGGATCGGTGGCCCCACTAAAAGCAGTTATATTCATTGCACCACCATCCCATTGTATTTTTACTCCTCCGGACCGGAAGCATGCGTCCCGGAAGCACCGATCTCTCCCAAGACCTAAAATGGCGGCAGGACGACACTCATGACCACGCGCAATAACACGCCGGTATACGATGAAAGCAAGATAAAGACCCTCTCCTCCCTGGAGCATATCCGGCTTCGCACCGGGATGTACATCGGGCGGATGGGTGACGGATCGAACCCCGACGACGGCATCTACATCCTCCTCAAGGAGGTCATCGACAATGCGGTCGACGAGTACATCATGGGCTTCGGGCGGAAGATCGACGTGGCCATCGAGGAGGGAACGGCTTCGGTGCGGGACTACGGCCGCGGCATTCCCCTTGGAAAGGTCATCGACTGCGTTTCGACCATCAACACCGGCGCGAAATACAACGACGAGGTGTTCCAGTTCAGCGTCGGACTCAACGGCGTCGGCACCAAGGCGGTCAATGCGCTGTCGAGCATGTTCCGCGTGGTCTCCTACCGCGACGGCGAATATTTCGAGGCGGTGTTTGAGCGGGGCAAGCTGAAATCGAAGAAGAAGGGCGCGGCGAAAGAGCCGGACGGCACCTACGTGGAGTTCTACCCGGACGCGGAGATCTTCGGCGATTTCAAATTCAACCACGAGTTCGTCGAAAAGCGGCTCTGGAATTACGCCTACCTGAACACCGGCCTGCGGCTCATTTACGACAAGGAGAAGATCGAATCGAAGAACGGCCTGCTTGACCTCCTGCAGGCCGAGGTGGGCGAGCAGACGGTCTACGGGGCGGCCTATTTCCGGCAGAAGCAGATCGAATGCGCCTTCACCCACACCGCTACCTACGGCGAAACCTATTTCTCTTTCGTTAACGGCCAGTACACGAGCGACGGCGGCACGCACCTCAGCGCCTTCCGCGAGGGCCTTCTGAAGGGCGTCAACGAGTTCTTCAAGCAGAACTACAACGGGATCGACGTGCGCGAGGGCATCGCCGGGGCGATCGCGATCAAACTCGCGAACCCGGTGTTCGAATCGCAGACCAAGAACAAGCTCGGCAATGCCGAGATCCGCGGCTGGATCATTTCGGAGGTAAAGTCCGGGGTCGTCGATTTCCTGCACAAGAACGGCGAGGCGGCAAAGCTGCTCGAATCCAAGATCACCCAGAACGAGAAGCTGCGCACCGAGCTCAACGCCGTCAAGAAGGAAGCCAAGGAGGCGGCGAAGCGGATCGAGATCAAGATCCCGAACCTGAAGGACTGCAAGCACCATCTCCAGGACGGCAACAAGGGCGACGGTTCGACGATCTTCATCACCGAGGGGCAATCGGCGGGCGGCTCCATCATATCGGCGCGCGACGTCCTGACGCAGGCAATTTTCACGCTCAAGGGCAAGCCCCTGAACGTCCACGGCCGCACCCGGGCCGCCATCTACCAGAACGAGGAGCTCTACAACCTCATGATGGCGCTCGGCATCGAGGAGGACACCGAGAACCTCCGCTACAACCGGGTCGTGCTGGCGACCGACGCCGATGTGGACGGATTCCATATCCGCAACCTTCTCCTGACCTTTTTCCTCACCTTTTTCGAGGAACTGGCCGTGACCGGGCACGTGTATATTCTGGAAACGCCGCTCTTCCGCGTGCGGAACAAGAAGGAGACCCGCTACTGCTACAGCGAACGCGAGCGCGACGCGGCGGTCAAGTCGATCGGCGATGCCGAGGTGACCCGCTTCAAGGGCCTCGGCGAAATATCGCCCTCCGAGTTCGGGCAGTTCATCGGGGACGATATCCGGCTCGTCGATGTCAACGTCAAGCCGGTAAAAACGATTCCCGAAACGCTTGAATTTTACATGGGAAAAAATACGCCCGAACGGCGGGAGTATATCATGGAGAACCTGATCTGATGTCCTCTATCAAAAACCTCTACGAGACCAATTATCTGGAGTACGCCTCCTATGTCATCAAGGACCGCGCCATTCCGCATATCGACGACGGGCTCAAGCCCGTCCAGCGGCGCATCCTGCATACGCTCTTCGAGATGGACGACGGCAAGTTCCACAAGGTGGCGAACGCGGTGGGCCAGTGCATGCGGTACCATCCCCACGGCGACGCCTCCATCGGCGACGCGCTGGTGACCCTTGCCAATAAGGATCTCTTCATTGACAAGCAGGGAAACTTCGGGAACATCTTTACCGGCGACCCCGCGTCGGCCGTGCGCTACATCGAGTGCCGCCTTTCCGTGCTCGCGAAGGAGACCCTGTTCAACCCGCAGATCACGCAGTTCGAGCCGTCCTACGACGGCCGCAACCGGGAACCGGTCGTCCTTCCGGCGAAAATCCCCGTGCTCCTGGCGCTCGGCGCGGAGGGGATCGCGGTCGGCATGGCGACCAAGGTCATGCCGCATAACCTGATCGAACTCCTCGAAGCGCAGATCGCCTGCCTCCAGGGCGACCAGCTCCTGGTCTTCCCGGACTTTCCGACCGGCGGATTCGCCGATTTTTCCGACTACAACGACGGTAACGGCAAGGTGCTGGTCCGCGCCAGGCTCGATACGAGCGACGAGAAGCGGGTCGTGATCAGGGACCTGCCGTTCTCTTCCACCACCGAGTCGCTCATCGCCTCGATCGAAGATGCGGCGCGCAAGGGAAAGCTCAAGATCGCCGGCATTGCCGATTATACCGCCGAGCGTGTCGAGATCGAGGTCCGCCTGGCGCGCGGCGTCCACACGAGCGAAACGGTCGATGCGCTCTATGCTTTTACCGAATGCGAACAGTCGATCTCGGTCAACCTGCTCGTCATAAAGGAAAACAAACCGGCGATCGTGACCGTGTCGGAGGTCATCCGGCACGGCGCCGGGAGGCTCGTCGAGATCCTGCGCGCCGAACTCAAGCTCGAAGAGCAGCAGCTCAAGGACAAGCTGCACGCCCGGACCCTCGAACAGATCTTCATCGAAAACAGGATTTACAAGAGGATCGAGGACAAGACCTCGTCGCAGGGGGTCGTCGATGCGGTTTTGAAGGGGCTCGAACCGTATCAGCATGAAATAAAGCGCGAGGTGACGACCGAGGATGTCGAGACCCTGCTCAAAATCCCGATTCGCCGGATAAGTCTCTACGATATCAACCGGGCGAAGCGGGAAATGCAGGAGATCCGCGACCGGCTCGCCGAAATCCGGAAACATCTCGGCGCCATCGTCGACTATGCGGTGGCCTTCCTCCGGCGCCTCATCGACAAATACCGCGACGCTTTCCCCCGGCGCACCGAGCAGGTGCAGCTGACCAAGGTCGACGTCCGCGAGGCGGCGCAGCGCAACCTCAAGCTCCGCTACGACCGCGATACCGGGTACCTCGGCTACGAGGTGAACGGAAGTTCGCTCTTCGACGTTTCGCCGTACGACCGGATACTCGTGATCCGCAAGGGCGGGGCCTACTCGGTGTCGAACGTGGTCGACAAGACCTTCGTCGATAAGGGGATGCTCTACTGCGGGTTTGCCGACAAGGAAACCCTTGCGAATACGGTGTTCACCGTGGTGTTCCGCGACGACGAGACCGGCTATCCCTATATCAAACGCTGCCGGATCGAACAGTTCATCCTGAACAAGGGCTATTCCATCGTTCCGGAAAAGTGCACGCCGCTGAAACTGACGACCGACCCGTATGCCGAACTCACGGTCGACTACAAGCCCGGCCCCCGGATCCGCGTTACCGATGAGAAATTCACCATCGGCGACTATCTGGTCAAGGGTGCGAAATCGGGCGGCGTTCGTCTTGCGGCCCGTGAAGTAAAGTCGGCGAAATTTGCGAGCCTCGACGGCGATCAGGTGGAACTCGGCATAAAAGATAAACCCGAGGAAGGGGAACAGGTGGAACTCACCATTGAGCCCGAAAAAGGAGGGGAAGGGAAACCGTAGCGCGCCTTCTGTACCGGTGAAAGCATTGTTTTGTTCCCTTCGGCATGGTATAATGGTACTATCCCCATCGCAGCCTCCATCCGGGCCCCGGATGGAGCGGAACTACCATAACCAGGAGGAGGGACCGGCATGAAAGCTGCTGATTTCAACCTCCAGAAGGACATCATTTTCGATGTTTCTTCTGGGGTCACGTCATTCCGCGATGCGCGGCTGGCAATATTCGATGTCAATGCCATCGGCCTGCTGCGGCACAGCGTCATCGAGGCGCTGGGCGTTGAGAAGGCCCGGAAACTTTTCCTGGAGTTCGGTTACCAGAGCGGTTATGCCGACTTTATGCAGATGAAGCTTAACTATACTTTTGACACGGAAATGGACCTCCTGGCGTCCGGTCCGGTGATCCATACCTGGGAAGGAATCGTTCAGGCCACGCCCCGGGAGATTCGCTACAACCGGGAGACCGGGGACTTTTACTTTACGGGAGTGTGGTCTAACTCCTACGAGGCCCAGCAGCACCTCTGCTTCTACGATAAGTCAACAGAGCCGGTTTGCTGGTCGGTCATGGGGTATGCTTCCGGCTGGGGCACGGCTTTTTTCGGTTCGCCGCTGGTCGCCATCGAACCCCTGTGCGTCGGCAAGGGAGACGATCACTGCGAATGGAAAATCCAGCCGCCCGACAAATGGGGGCCCGAGGCGCAACCGTATATCGATGCTTATAAAACCTTTCAGGGAGGGCTCAATGGCTGAGAAACTGTTGCGGTACTATAAATATATGAAAGAATGTCAAGGCGGGACCGGGCTGATCTCCCTTGCCATGCAGACCAAGATTCCCTCCACGAAGGCGGCCTTGCTGCCGGATAGCCCGGAAAGCATCCTTCTGTTTCAGCAAGCAATAGAGAAGTTGACTGGCAAGGCGGCCCCGCGGTATTAACGTATGGTACTTAGCGGCGGACGGGCAGGGAACGGCCCTCCGCCGGAAAATACTCTTTCTTCAAATGGATAAAACAGCGCCTTCGAGTGAATGCTTTTATTGGTATCAGCAAAAATGCGGTCATGACGCAAGTCCGGATAGCAATGATTCTTTACTTGCTGTTGTTATTCGTTGGATTTTAGGCAATATACTTTCATCGCTTCTTGAACTAATGCGCGTAATGCGCAAATTAATCTGGGATACGGGGAGTTTTCTGGAGGTGCCGAGGGTCAACTTGATGAATTACAATGTATGCGCGGCAGATCCGTCCAAAGGGCGTTTTTAGTAACGTATCGGCTTGTGCAAATAATTTTAACATGACACTGCCGATTCCAGAATATACTCTGACTCTGAAAAAAGGAAAAAACATGCGTAACCTTATTATATCGGCGACGGCATTAATTTCTCTATGGCTGCCGATAGTCGATGCCGCTCAAAGCGGCGGACTATCGATCCTTGTCATCGGCGACTCCAACACAGAGAACGGGTACATCACCTACGGACTTTCGGACACGCTTCAACGGTATTTCGGCGTGCTCGGCATGGGCAAGGGCTATGTTCCGATGGACTCTTCATTTTATGAGGTACGAAACAAGTTCGATACCGGCATCACCATCGGGTATAATCCCTCGCAATGGACCAAAATGGATATGTTCGAGGGTACCCGCCTCCCCGCCTCGGATATTCCGTACCTTTCTCCGAACGGGCAGTGGCTGAAGAGCTCCACGCTGAACGCCATAACGACGGTTACCTTTCCGGGTACCGGCGTGGACCTGTACTGGCTTGCAGATACAACCGGGGGCAGCTTTTCTACCAGTATTGACGGCAAGGTGCTCGATACCATAAGTACAACGGGGAACCGATTGGTGCAGAAGACCACCATTACCGGGCTGGCATCCGGTAGTCACTCGATGCAGCTTAAGGTTCTTACCGTGCCGACCGGTGGCCTCGTGACCCTTCTCGGCTTCGACGCGCATACCGATATTCCGGGGCGCCCGAAACGTTCTGAAGTACATAACTGGGGAAACGGTTATTGCGCAAGCATTGATTTTGTTAATATTGATTCCACTATTTTCGTGACTGGTTTACAGCAGCTGCACCCGGATGTGGTCGTCGTCCTGCTCGGTACCAACGATTATGTACAGGACAAGCGAACCGCATCGGCCTTTAAAGCCAATCTTATTGTCATTCTCAATCGAATAAAGGCATCCGGGATCAATGCTTCAATCATGTTGACATCGACCTTCATGACAGGGGATACTCTTGCTCCGGTATATCTCCCCAAATACCAGGACAGTGCCTGGCCGCAGGCCGCGGAGACGACCGGAGTCCAGTACTGGGATATGTGTACCTGGTTCGGACCCTATGTTGCTGCCGACATGATAGACGTGTATCATTGTAACCAGGCAAACGGGAAGAAAATCGGCGTCGAGATGTTTGATCAGATTTTAAGCCGGTTTCCGCTTACTTCGGTTGTCGGACAACCGGCAGTTCGCGCGGCCGCACCATCATCTGGCATCCCCGGAGTGCAATACCTGTCCGGCGAAAAAACCCTGAAACTTTCTGCGCAGGTATCCTGTGAAATCAACCTTACAAGCATCGCTGGACGTCAAGTGGCGCGTGTTGTATCGGCAGAGCCCGGGCAGTATCGGGTAGGCCGCGGCGTGTTGTCTGCCCCACCGGGTGTCTATCTTCTGCGGGTCGCGTCGGCCGGACGATGTTCGGAATGGACAGTGCCTTTAATTAAATAGCAAGTGGAAAGAACACCGGACCGGTTCAGACGCCGTTTCCCGGTAGGGTAGACATGCGGTACTGCAGAACACGCGAGGCAAATGCCCATATGACAATGCCGCCCCGGGGGAATATCGACGGAAGACGGTCATACATCGAGGGTCCTTCAGTATTTGCAAGTAAACTGCAGAACGTCCGGGTAGGGTGGCCGATTAGTCTCGCCAGATGTGCCCCTACGTTCATGCCCCATGAGCGGCCGTGATTAACGAAGCTATCTCCCAGAATCAATATCTCTGAATTTCTATCATCGCAATAAAGACGACCATCCGCATTACATACTTGCGATATGCGAGTCGGATACCAGAAAGCTTTCCCATCTCCTTTATATCGTTCCGGCAAATCGGCGCACCCCTCGAGAACGGTGTCGTGAACGGTATAAGATGCACTTCGGGGAATCCTCCGTGCAGTCAAGTCCGAATCGATGGCCTTTGCAATACATCCGGCAGCGGCGACAATTCCGGCGGAGGTCCAGTGGCTTTCATAAGGGTCAAACACCGGACTCGAACATTTGACATTGACAAGGGCGGGAAGGATATCGATCACCCGTACTCCTGCAACCCTGAGGGCCCGCAGAAAATCCTCCCGGCGTCCGCTGACCGGATCGGGCGCGGGCAGGGCGGTGAGGCACTCGGGGTACACGTCGATTTTGTTCGGAATCGGGGTCACATAGAGCGTCATGCCGTGCGCGGCGAGTGTCCGGCTGAAAGCGGCAATCAGCTTGATATTTTCCTGCGGCAGCGGGCGCACGACATAGTCAAGCTCTGGTTGCAGGAATAACCAGCCGTTCTTACCGGGCACCACCTTATTGCAGGAGGCATGAGCGCTTTTGAAGGCAACGATACCCCTGAATAACAAGGGAGAATGAAACGGGTATTCCATTGCCGCAAAAGTGAGAACGGCAAGGGCGATGAAGACGGCAAGCGCGGGAAGAATTCGCTTCATAAAAGTTTTGACCTTTTACGCTTTCGTATCGCTTCAGTAAATATTCCCGAGGCGCCGTTCAATCCGGCGTAGATAACCGGATAAAAATATATTGCTGCCGCCGCACGCCCGCCTGACAAGCATAGTATGCATCCGCCCGATGCCGGTACCTGCCGAAAGAGCAGCGGAGCCATTACCCGGTCACCTTAGCTGGATGACCGGCCTCACCGCGCCGGATGCTCCAGCGCGATCTTGAGCATCCGGCGCACCGGCTCGGCGGCGCCCCAAAGAAGCTGGTCGCCGACGGTAAACGCCGCAAGGTAGGTCGGTCCGATCGTCATTTTGCGCAGCCTTCCCACCGGAACCGTGAGCCTGCCGGAAACCGCCGCCGGGGAGAGTTCGCCGAGCGTCGCCTCCCGGGTATTCGGCACTACCTTTGCCCATTCATGATCCGAGGAGATCATGGCTGTAATCTCGTCAAGCGGTACATCTCTCGTCAATTTGATCGTGAGACCCTGGCTGTGGCACCGCATGGAGCTCACGCGGACGCAGACGCCGTCGACCGGAATGGTCTGCCGGGTTCCGAGGATTTTGTTCGCTTCCACCTGACCCTTCCACTCCTCACGGGTCTGCCCGTTATCCATGGGACGGTCGATCCACGGGATCAGGCTTCCCGCGAGCGGCGCCCCGAACACGGCGGTCGGCAGAGTACCGCCCCGCAACTCTCCGGTAATGATGCTGTCAAGTTCGAGCGCCGAGGTGGAGGGATCCCGCAATGCTCCGGCGGCGGCGGCCGAGAGGTGCGCCATCTGCGCCACGAGTTCGATCATGTTTTTGGCGCCGGCGCCCGAGGCGGCTTGATAGGTCATACTCGATATCCACTCGACCAGTTTCCGCCGGAACAGACCGGCGAGCGCCATGAGCATGAGGCTGACGGTACAGTTGCCGCCGATGAAGTCTTTCGTGCCTGCTGCAAGCGCCGCATCGATGACGTCGCGGTTTACCGGATCGAGGACGATGACGCTTGCATCGCGCATGCGAAGCGTGGAGGCCGCATCGATCCAATAGCCCTTATATCCCCTGGCGCGCAGCTTATCGTAAACCGCAGTGGTATAATCGCCGCCCTGGCAGGAAACGAGAATGTCGAATTTGGAAAGCGCGTCGAGGTCATGCGCATCCTGCAATGGCGGCACGGGAATCCCGATATCGGGCGCCGCCCCGCCCACCTGTGAGGTGGTGAAGAAAACGGGCTCGAACCCGGTAAAATCCTGTTCCGCAAGCATGCGTTCCAAAAGCACCGAACCGACCATACCCCGCCAACCGATAAATCCTACCCTGGCCATAGCATTCCTTTCGGGAGACGCCCGTAAACCCGCACCTTATTTGCCACCAAAAATAGCTTTTTTCAGGTACAACACGCCAAGGCGGAGCCGGGGAGGGGGTGTTAACCAGGCAGCGGCCATTCAGGCGCGCGATCCGTCACGCCCCGCCGGGTTTACCGTGTCAATATACCATATATCAATAATGCCCCGGGTACTCCCTGCAAAGCGGGTCGGTACCCCTTACGTATCCTGCTTCGCCGCACCGGGCTTGGGCGGCGGCGTCTCCTGGTGCAGGAGGATGGTTTCCTTGGTCGGACTCGCCGGCGAGTAGCTCTTCGCCATGGAGAGGCATTTGACCGGGCAGACCGTTACGCACTCGCCGCACTGGATGCACTTCATGGGCTCGATCGCCCAGTTGCGCTCGGTGCGGGCCACCGTGATCGCGTGGGTGGGACACTTCCTCTGGCAGATGCCGCACATAATGCACTTCGCAATCTCATTCTCGATGTGGCCGCGGGTGGCGGCGAACGGCTCGCGCTTTTCGAAGGGGTAAAGCCGCGTGGCGAACTTTGAAAGCGCGCTGCGCGCGATGATCTTTGAAATGAGGAAATTGCCCATGGTTAACGCTCCGTACAGCTGATGCAGGGATCGATGGTGAGCACGATCACCGGAACGTCCGGGAGCTCGCACCCCTTGAGCATGACGACCAGCGGCGCAATGTTCGCGAAGGTGGGCGTCCGGATCCTGAACCGTTCGAGGAACTTGGTGTTGTTGCCCTTAACGTAGTAAACGACCTCGCCGCGGGGCTGTTCGAGCCGCGAGAAGAACTCGCCGGTCGGGTTGCCGGTAACCTTGACATCCACCGGACCGTCCGGGATCTTGTCGATGGCCTGGCGGATGATGTCGAAGGACATGGTGACTTCGCGCACGCGCACGGCCGTCCGCGCGTAGCAGTCGCCGCCCTGCTCCACCACCGGCTCCCATTCGAGATCCTTGTAGGCTGCGTAGCCGAGCGTGCGCAGGTCCGAGGCGACGCCGCTGCCGCGCAGCGTAGGGCCGACCGCGCCCAGAGCATAGGCCGTCTCTTTCGAGAGTGTGCCGATGCCGACGGTGCGGCGCTTCACCGAATTGTCGTGCAGGAAGGTTGGTTTCAGTTCGTTGTACTGCTTCTCGATGGCGGCAAGTTCGGTTTTTATCCCCTTGAGCATGTCGTTCGGGATGTCGCGGCGCGCGCCGCCCACCTTGCAGGAGCCGAAGATCACTCTGCCCCCCGCCGTTGCCTCGATGATGTCCACGACCTTTTCCCGCACGCGCCAGCAGTGCATGAACAGGCTCTCGAAGCCGAAGGCGTCGGCGAAGAGCCCGAGCCAGAGGAGGTGGCTGTGGATTCTGGAAAGCTCGCCCCAGATCGTCCGGAGGTACTTCGCGCGGGGGGGAACCTCGACATTGAGCAGCGTTTCGACGCCCTGGCAGTAGCCCTGGCCGTGGATGAAGCTGCAGATGCCGCAGATGCGCTCGGCGACGTACACCAGTTCGTGGAAGTCCTTGACTTCGGCGAGCCGCTCCAGGCCGCGGTGGACGAACCCCACCGAGGGGAGCGCTTCAACGACCTTCTCGTCTTCGAGGACGAGGTCAAGGTGAATGGGCTCCGGCAGCACCGGGTGCTGCGGTCCGAATGGAATGATGGTCCGTGTTCCCATGTGCTATACCGCCCCCGATGGATTGTTCCGCAAAAAGGGCGTTTTTATCGCCATTTTATAGAAATTCCCGTTGTAATTGATCGCCAGGTCGGTTACCGTGATGCCGAAGAGATCCTGGAGCTCATTTTCGTAGGTGAATGCCGCGAGGTAAGCGCCCGTGATGCTCGGCAGCACCGTATCGCCCTTCAAAAGGGTCACCCGCAGGTTGGTAAGGGAATAGTCGCAGTCGAAGCTGTAGGTGACTTCGAGCGTTTCCCCGCCGTCGGTTGCGCAGATCTGGACAAGACGGTATCCCCGGGCGGCCAGATCCTTCGCCTGCGCCGGAAGCCGGACGCGGTCGATGGCCGTCATTGGCTGCGGTTCGATCATGTTCATGGGTACTCCTTATGCCGCCGACTGCGACGGCTGGTTTTTAAGCGCTAAGCGTTTCTTTTCGAGAATACCGAGTGCCGCGACGACGCCGTCGATGATCGCCTCGGGCCGCACCGCGCAGCCCGGAACGTAGATATCGACCGGCAGCACCTTGTCGACGCCGCCCTTGATGTTGTAGCACTCCCGGAAGAAGTTCCCGCTCGTGGCGCAGATGCCCAGCGCGACCACGACCTTGGGGTCGGGCATCTGGGCGTAGAGGTTCCGCACCACCGGCTCGTTCTGCTCGTTGATGCCGCCCGTGATGAGGAACACGTCCGCATGCTTCGGGTTGCCGGTATTGATGATGCCGAACCGCTCGACATCGTAGAGCGGGGTGAGGCAGGCGAGCACTTCGATGTCGCAACCGTTGCAGCTCGAGCCGTCGTAGTGCAGAATCCAGGGCGATTTTGTTATGAAACTCATTGTTCACCTCTAAAAAAGAAGATAGGCC
>CAZYYB010000098.1:0-11952 GCA_964651515.1 uncultured Fibrobacteraceae bacterium | reverse complement strand
GCCAGTACGCAGGTTTAGCAAACCTGTGCCTTAAGCCGCTCGGCCACCCCTCCAGAGAGCGTCTTAATAAACAAGCTATTGAATATACTTTTCGACGCTCAAACGCACAAGGCGAAGCCGCCCCGGACCATGGCCGGGAATTTGCAGCGCCAGGTTTTGGGGCCGAACGCCCGACGCCCCTTCGACAAAACCGTATCACCGAGGGGTGCACTTTTGTTATTTTACTAGTACTTCAATACGTTAGGGGGTATCTCTTCCGCCGTTGTTTTCGAAAGAAGGGATAACGGCTTAATTTTTTTAGGGTTGATGCACGGGCGGCATCCTAGTATAATTACTATTAAACCGATTTTTTCATTCATGCAAACTCCCGGAGCTTATGGACAGCAAAACGCTGCGTGAGAACATCAACCGGTACCTGATCAATTTCCTGGCCAAGGACGAAGCCACCGCTACGCCCTACGACCGCTATCTTGCGCTTGCCTATGCGGTTCGCAGCGAGCTGATGGAGAAGTGGATCGAGACACAGAAGCGGTATCACGAACGCAACGCCCGCCGGGTATATTATTTGTCTACGGAGTATATCCTCGGCAAAAACCTATTGCAGAACATGCTGAGTCTCGATATCGAAAGCGAGATGGCGCATGCGGTTAAATCGCTCGGATTCTCCATCGAAGACCTCTATGCCGAAGAGGACGACTACATGCTGGGCAACGGCAGCGAGGGGAGGAGCGCGGTCTGCCTGCTCGATGCGCTCGCCTCGCAGGGGTATCCCGCCATGGCCTACGGGATTCGTTACGACTACGGCCAGTTCAACCAGGAGATCCATAACGGCGTTCAGATCGAACGGCCGAACGATTGGATGCGACGCGGCAACCCCTGGGAGATTCTCCGGCTCGAATACACCTGCATGGTCAAATTCGGCGGCAAATGCCGCTACCTGAACCCTGCCGACCCGCTCGGGCCCTACGAGTGGAAAAACAGCGAGATCGTGCATGCGATACCCTACGATATCCCGATTATCGGCTATCGGAACGGCACGGTAAACACGCTTCGGCTCTGGTCGGCGCGCTCCTCGGAGGAGTTTCTGCCCGACTACCTGAATCACGGCGACTATGAACGCGCCTTCGAGGACAAGTCGAAATACGGCCGCATCACCCAGCTTCTCTTTCCCGACGAGGACGTGCGGCGGGCCACCGACCTGCGGATGAAACAGCAGTATTTCTTCATCAGCGCCTCGCTCCAGGATATCATTCGCCGTTTCAAGCAGGACAACAACACCATCGGCGACCTCGACAAAAAAATAGCCATCCATCTCGGCGGCAGCTGCTGCGCGCTCGCCATCCCGGAAATGATGCGCCTCCTGGTCGACCAGGAGGGCGTCGCCTGGGCCAGGGCGTGGGAGATGACCGGGGCGATTTTTTCGTACACGAGCCATGCGCTTTTCAAGGAAGACACGGAGATCTGGCCGGTCTACAAGGTCGGCCAGATCCTGCCGCGCCACCTTCAGATCATCTTCGACCTCAACCAGATCCATCTCGACGAGGTGAGGACCACGTGCGGGCCCGATTCCACGCTGGTGCGCGAACTGTCGCTCGTCGAAGAGGGTGAAGTCAAGCGGATCAGGTTCGCCGACCTGGCGGTGCTCGGCTCCAATTCTGTCAACGGCGTCTCGGAGGAGCAGACCGAGAACCTGAAAAGCAAGGTATTTCCGTTCTATGACGACTACCTCAAGAACCGGTTTTCGTGCCGTGTCAACGGCATCGGGCAGCGCCGGTGGCTCATGTACTGCAACCGTCCCCTGAGCCAGCTGCTCGCCCGGTATATCGGCGAGCAGTGGATAACCCGGCCGGAGCAGCTGCAAGCGATTGAAAAACACCTCAACGACGAACGGTTCCTCCGGGCATTCTCGACCATCAAGCGGGAAGCCAAGCGGGGGCTTGCCGACGCGCTGAAGCAGACGACGGGCATTGCGGTGGACGAATCGATGCTCTTCGACGTCCAGCTCGGGAAGATCCATGTCAACAAGCGGCAGCTCCTGCACGTGCTCTACCTTTTGCACTGCTACCTCTCGATCAAGCAGGGCGGAACGCCGTGCGTACCCCGCCTGCATATTTTCGGCGGCAAGGCCTCGCCGTCGGACTTCCTTGCCAAGCAGATTATCCATCTTATCTGGGCGGTCGCGGACCGGATCAATAACGACGCCGCGGTGCAGGGACTCCTGAAGGTGATTTTCATTCCCAACGCCACCCTGGGCTGGGCGGAACGGATCGCTCCGGCGGTGGACCTGTCGGAGCAGCTGTCAACAGCCGGGATGGAGCCGTGCGGGACCTTCGTCTTCAAGTTCGCCCTGAACGGCGCCGTCGCGATCGCGAGCCGCAGCGGATCGAACCTCGAACTGTCAAAACGGATCGGGAAGGAGAACCTCTTTTCTTTCGGCAACGACCTTGCCGCGCTTTCCGCGCTGCACGATTATCGCCCCTCCGATATCCTGGCCCGGGATGAGCGGCTCAAAGCGATATTTTCTTTTCTTGAAAACGACCTCATTCCGCACACCATCGACGGTCACGCCATCCACCCGCTGCTTTCCGCGCTGCGCGACTCCGACCGCCGCTTCGTGCTGCTCGATTTCGACGACTACGTCGAGCGCCAGAAACAGGTCGATGCCTTGTACAGCGAGCCTATCGCCTGGCTCAAAACGGCCCTGACCAATCTCGCGCGGATCGGATGGTTTACAAGCGACCGCATGATGCAGGAGTACGTGCACGACATCTGGAAACTGGAGCCCGTATGAAAAAGGAGTTGAAGCTGAGCGGCATTCCGGTGGTTTCCGGGTGGGGGATGGGGAAGGCCTACTTCGTGGGCCGGGTGGTTCCGCACACCTCGACGGTTTCGATCGCGCGGCAGGACCTGGGCAGCGAGATCATGCGGTTCAACGAGATCCGCGAGCGCGCCAAGGAGGAGTACCGGAAGCACCTGAGCGAGCTCGATAAATCGTCGCATCCCGACGTTTCGATCCTGAATATTTACGAGCACATCCTCGACGACCCGGCGTTCATCGGGCAGGTCGTCGAAACCATCTCGACGAAACTGTACGACGTCGAAACCGCCATTCGCCTTGTATCAAACGATTTTATCAAGCGCTTCGACGCCGCCGGCACCTCCTACTTCCGGGAACGCGCGAGCGACATGGTGGAAATTTGCGAGCAGCTGATCTCCTTGCTGTACGACGGCGACGGCCGCACCACCAAGTTCATGGAGCCGGTGGTGCTCATCGTCTCCCGTACCTTTACGCCATCGGATATCCTTGCCTACGAAAAGTCCAAGGTGCAGGCGGTCGTGACGACCAGCGGCGGCAAGACCTCGCATGCCGCGATCCTTGCCCGCTCCTACAATATCCCGGTGATCTCCGGCATCTCGCACCTGTCGGAAAACATCGCGCCCGGCGACACCGTGCTCGTGGATGCCGACCGCGGACTCGTTTACGTCAGGCCGCCCGCTCCGGTGGTGGCGCGCTTCCGCAAGCAGGCTCCCGACCAGACCGCCTTCGAGGAGCTCCGGAAAAAATGGCAGCGTCCGGTGTATACGCGCGACGGGGTCAAGATCGAGATCATGGCGAACATTTCGCTTCCCGACGACGTCGACATGGCCAACGAGTACGGCGCGGACGGTATCGGCCTCGTGCGCACCGAATACCTGCTGTCGAACCGCAAGGAGATGCCGCCGGTCGACGTGCAGATCGAGTATTACGGCGACATCTTCCGGAAACTCCATAAGAAGCACTGCGTCGTCCGGCTCATGGATATCGGGGGCGACAAGGTGCCCCAGTTTTTCGACATGCCGCCCGAGTTCAACCCTTTCATGGGGTGGCGCGCCATCCGGATCTTCCTCGAACGCCGGGAGTATTTCGAAACGCAGGTCGAGGCGATCATGCGCGCCGGACAGTCG
This sequence comes from uncultured Fibrobacteraceae bacterium, assembly GCA_964651515.1. Classification (GTDB taxonomy): domain Bacteria; phylum Fibrobacterota; class Chitinivibrionia; order Chitinivibrionales; family Chitinispirillaceae; genus BOG-1184. Next base: position 8,007 of record CAZYYB010000098.1, on the reverse strand, counting down.
TACTCCTATTCGATCATGGCGCCCATGGTGACCACGCTCCAGGAGTGGCTCGATGCGAAGTCGATCATCTCCGGGGTCGCCTCGCGCCTTGGCATGGAGATGCCCAAATGCGGGGTGCTTTTCGAAGTACCGCTCGCCATCCTCGGTATGCCCATGTTCATCAAGGAGATCGATTTCGCCTCCATCGGCACCAACGACCTCATCCAATATCTCAGCGCGGCCGACCGGAACAACGCAAAGGTCAACTACCTGTACAATCCGGTCGAACCCGTGTTCCTGCGCATCATCCGCGGCGCGATCAAGACGGCAAACGACAACGGCATGCAGCTTTCGATCTGCGGCGAGATGGCGGGAAACCCCGCCCATACCGTGCTCCTGGTGGGGCTTGGCCTGCGGCGGTTCAGCGTGATTCCGCGCAACATCTCCCTTATCAAGGAAATCGTCTCCCATATAAGCTACATGGAGGCCGCCGAAAGCATCTCCCACATCGATGCGATCGATTCGAGCGACGACATGACTCGGTGGCTGAAGAGCTTGAATAAGCGGCTGCTGGGTGACGCGCTGCCGAAGCTGCCGGCGGGCGTGGAAGTCTGATACAAGCCAATAAAAAAAATGACTTTTTAAAAAACCACCGGCGTTGTAAAATTCCCCCTTGCATTTCTCCCGCTTTAACCCTATAATAAAAGTGGAAAGGTGTCGGCCAACCGCTCCCGTCCCGGATCGATCGGACCCGTGCGCCTCGTCTCTGTATCGCGGATCCTGCATAAGGGGGAAGTATGCAATGGAAAGCCGTCGGCGTCTATCTGGTTCTGGGTATCGCGGCCGCCCGGTGCGGCGAAGGGGAGATCCCGATCGATGCCCTGCCGGCGGTTATCGGGTCCGAAAAGCCCACGGTGATCGATCTCAGCGTCGCCATGGAACAGCGGGCCATGGAACACTACCAGTTCCTGGCCGCGGAGACCACGGTTCCGGAGTACCGGCAAATCTACCGCCTCCTCGCGGAAAATGAGAAGAAGCATCTCGCCATCGTCGCCTCCTGGAAGACCGACATGCTCTTCAAGCCGGGGATGACCAAGGAGGCGCTCAACCAGATCCTCACCTACATTACCGTTGCCACGGGCGATTCCTTCGACGGGATGTCGTCCGGCAACTCTGATTCCGCGACGCTCGCACAGCTGGAAAAAGAGCTTCTGTTCGAGAAAGAGATACGGGAACTGCACGCCACCGAGCAGCAGAACTGCGGGCCCGAGTACAAGATCATCTATTCCGGCATGGTGCGTGAAGAGACCAACGACATCAAGCTTCTGGAGCGAATCATCGACATCTCGCGGGAACCTCGCCACCAATTGACAATACAGGAGACGGCGGAGCTCGACACCTTGACCGGCCGGTAGCCGCTCAGCCGATTTTCCCTATAAGCCGCAGCAGCCCGTCGAGCACCGTATAGGGGTGGGGAGGGCAGCCGGGGATAAAGAGGTCGACCGGGAGGATGCCGCCCACGCCGCCGCAGGTTTCGCCGCGCCCGGCGAAGAGTCCGCCCGAAACCGCGCAGGTCCCGGAGGCGATGACCACCTTCGGCGACGGCGTCGCCTCCCAGGTTTTCCGCAGCGCAAGCTCCATGTTTTTCGTCACCGGCCCGGTGACGAGCAGCCCGTCGGCGTGGCGCGGCGAGGCGACGAACTGGATGCCGAACCTGCCGAGGTCGAAGACGAGCGTGTTCAGAACGTTGACATCGGCCTCGCAGGCGTTGCACCCTCCGGCGCTCACCTGCCGCAGCCGCATCGACCGCCCGAAAATGCGGAGCATCTTTTTCGAAAGCGCCCCGGCTTTCTTAAAGAGTACGTCCCGCCGCAGGAGCAGGTCTTCGCGGTTGCGCGCCGCGAGGCGGTGATCGGACGTGAAGGTCACCGCACCCTTCGGGCAGGCGCGGCCGCACGAACCGCAGAAGATGCACTTCCCCATGTCTAAAACGACCCGCCTGTTCGCCGTGTCGAGCGCGCCGGTGGGGCAGGTTTGCCGGCAGCCTCCGCATCCGGCCGTGCAGAGCGAAAAGTCGACCTCCGGCAGTCCGCGGAACGCGGGCGGCAGGGAGGGCGGTTCCTTCGGGTAGTTCGCGGTCCGGAAGCCCTGGGTGAGGCGTGTTTTAAAAATGTTCAGCATCGGACGGGTTCCTTTACAGGTCGAATCCGCAGTAGGAGAGGTTGAAGCTCTTATTGCAGAGCGGGAAATCGGAAATCTGCCCGCCGCGAAGCGCAAGCGCCAGGCCGATCCAGTTGTGGAACGACGGGTCCACAATCTTGTAGCGGGCGAAACGGCCTTCACCGTCGGTAACGGCGACGTGGCAGATCTCGCCGCGCCACCCCTCAACGAGCGAAATTGCCATGGAGTCCGCCGCCGGGGCTTTGAGCTCCCGCACGCTTTCCCCCTTGGGGAGCTGCATGAGCTGCGACAGGATGAACTCGCCCGACGCCGTTACCTCGCGCCACCGGACAAATGCCCGGCCGAAAACATCACCGCTGTCGTGGGTCGATACCGGAATCTGGGCAAAGCGGTAGAAGCCCGAGGCGTGGTCCTGCCGTATGTCGCGGGTGCAGCCGCACGCGCGTGCCGCACCGCCGACGAGCCCGAGCCGCTCCGCGGTTTCCCGCGGGAGCGTACCGGTGTGGGCGAACCGCGCCATGACCGAGGGCTCCTTCCAGAGCAGGCCGGTAGCACTTGAAAACTCTTCGAGCGCGCTGCCGAGCCGTTCCATGAGTGCGGCCGCCGTCGATTCGTCGAGGGCGATGCCGACCCCGCCCGGAACCACGGCCCCCCTGCCGAACCGGTTGCCGCAGAGCAGGGCGGTCAGGTTGAGGAAGTCGCCGCGCAGCCGCCCGCAGTAGGACATGGTGGGGAGAAAGCCGATATCGCCCGCGAGCGCACCGAGGTCGCCCGTATGGTTGGCACAGCGCTCCAGCTCGATGAGCATGCAGCGGAGGCAGTCGGCGAATGCGGACGGGGAGGTGTCGCAGAGCGACTCCACGACCCGGCAGTAGGCGGCCATGTGACCGGCGGTGGTATCCCCGGCGACGACCTCCATTTGAAAAGGCGTTGCGGCATGAGGACCGCCGCGCAGGGTGCGTTCGATTCCCCGGTGCTGGTACCCGAGCGATATTTCGAGGTGGTGCACCTTCTCGCCGTGGCACTGGAACCGGAAGTGGCCGGGTTCGATCACCCCGGCGTGCACCGGCCCGACCGCCACCTCGTGGATCTCGTGGCCGTCGACCCCGAAGAAAGCCATGTCGCCGATTCCCGCCGGGTGCGCGGCCGCATGCTCCTGCGGGAAGCGTACCGGCTTGAGCCACGGGTGACCTTCGGGAATAAGGCCCGACTGCTCGTAAATCTCCCGCTCGAAGAGGTGCACCTGCGGGAAGAGCGGGGTGAGGGACGGGAAGCGCCCCCCGGTAATCGTGCCCCGGACCGGGTAGAGCCGGCCGGCGGCATCGTCGGCGGCCACCGCGTACAGTCGCACCGATCCGGCAGGAGCGTTGTCGGAAAAGTAGGCGCAGACCCGCTTTCCCTCAGACATCAGGGCGGCGAGCGCATCGGTGAAGACGTCGCCGTCGAAGCAGGGAATATCGCCGAGCGGCAGCGTGCGGCCGTTGTGGATGAAGGGGATTCTCACGGGGTGAAACCCCTTTCGACCGCCCCGGACGCGGCATGCAGGAAGGCGGCGAACGGAGTCGGAATCCAGAGCCCCAGGAGCAGGCAGAGCGCAAAACCGCCGGCGACGACGACGAGATCGGGCACCCTGGTTTTTATCCTCTGTCCGGCAGGTGCGTTGACCGTGCCGAACGACACCTTCATTACCTTCCGGAGAATGCTCATGAAGATCGCCAGCGCGCAGGCGAGGAACAGCGTGACGAGCACATACCTGCCCCGGAGAAACGCCTCCCTGACGATCAGAAATTCGCTCATGAAAATCGCGAACGGCGCGACCCCGATGAGCGCGAGCACGGAAACGAAAAAGCCCGTTCCCCAGAGCGGGCTCCGCTCGACGCTCCCGGCGATCCGCCGCATGTCGCGTGTTTCGTAGGTGTCCGCGAGGTGACCCGCCGAGAAGAACGCGATGACCTTGGCGACCGAATGGTTCACGGTGTGCAGGAGCGCGGCGAAAATGCCGAAGCCGCCCAGCCCGAGCCCTATCGCGATAATGCCGATATGTTCCACGCTGCAGTAGGCAAGGAGCCGCTTCATGTCGTGCTGCACCGGGACGAAGGCCGCGGCGAAGACGAGCGAGCCGAATCCGAACAGGAGGAGGATCGACTTTGCCGCCCCGCTGTGCCCGAGCGCAGCCTCGGCGATGGGCAGGTAGCGCATGATGCAGTAGAGCGCGCAGTTGAGCATGACGCCCGAGAAGACCGCGGACACCGGCGTCGGTGCCTGGCTGTGCGCATCCGGGAGCCAGGTATGCATGGGGGAGAGCCCCGCCTTGGTGCCGAACCCGACCACGATGAAGATGAAGGCGAAGAGCATCACCTTCGCCTTGAGCAGCGCCGCATGCGCGCCCAGGCCGGTGAACAGGAACACCCCCTCGCCCGAGGGAAAGCCGCGCGCGGCCGCCACGGTGAGCAGGGTCCCCATGAAGGCAAACACGATCCCCACCGAACAGACCAGTAAATACTTCCACATCGCTTCGATTGAGAGCGGATTGCCGTCGGTCAGGATCAGGAAGGCCGAGAGGAGCGTCGTCGCTTCGAGCGCCACCCACATGACGCCGATATTGTTCGAGACGAGCACGAGCAGAAGCATCGCCTGGAACCCCTGCCAGAGCATGCAGTACCGCCGCATGAAGAGGGGCGCCATGATCGTGCCCTGTCGCCGGAAGTACCCTCCGGCGTAGACCGCGGTGACCATGAAGATACCGTTGACCAGAACGATGTGGAAGAGCGACAGGGCATCGATGAGGAAGGTCCCGTTGCACAGGAGAAAACGGCCGGCCGCGTGAAGCCGCAGGGCGAGCGGGATCGTCGCGGCGAAGGCGGCGCACGAGGAGGCCACCGGCACGCGCAGCATGCGGCGCGGCTCGGCGACCAGGAGGCAGGCCGCGCTTCCGGTCGCAGGGAGGGCGATCATGCAGAGGAGCCAGAGTACCGGCGTCATCGAACGAGCCTTTCGAGCGATTCGATGGCGATGGTGTCGTGCTCGGCGTGGATGTAGTGCACCGCGATGACCATGATGAAGACGCCGACGAGCATATCGAGCAGCACGCCGAGTTCGATGAGGAGCGGCTGGAAGGCGGCGATGGAGAGTCCGAGGATGAAGGCCGAGTTCTCGAAGACCAGGTAGCCGATCACCTGTCCGACCACGCTTCGCCTCGTGACGATGAGGAAGAGCCCGATTGCGGCCGTCGCGATGGCGCTCGATACATGGTAGGGCGAAACGAGGGCCGAGGAGAGGTTCAGGTTGTGCGCCGCATAGAAGGCGAAGGCGGTGACAAGCAGCCCGAAGCTTACCGAGAGCGACGGCCCGACCGCCACGTTGGTTTCGCGGGTCGCTTCCACGCCGCGCAGGGCGCGGAACAGGAACTTCGGTATGGCGATCCCCTTGATGGCCGCACTCATCGCCACGAGGATAACGGTATGGACGGCGCCCGGCGAATCGGGGAGGAGGAGCGGCAGCACGCTGAGCAGGAGCCCCTGCGCCGCAACGCCGCGGATCATCGCGGTCAAGCGGCCGGTGCCCAGAAGATAGAGGTTGCAGACGACGATCGACAGGGAGACCCAGGCGAGCAAATTCGTTTTCAGCATGACGGCGGCTTCCTCATCCGATCAGCGCTCCGGTCACGCTGATGAAAAATCCCATGAGCGCGATGACCCCCGCGCCGAAAAGGAGCTGCGGAACCTTGACGAGCCGCAGCCGGGCCATGACCGACTCCACCAGCCCGACCAGGACGGCGATGAGGCCCGTGGCGCAGAGCAGCGCGACCGTCCCGGTGCCGTGCGGCAGATGCGCGAGCGGCAGCAGGACATGGGCGAGGATGAGCGCGAAGAGCCAGAGCTTGATCGCGGCGCCGTACTCCACGAGCGCCAACCCCGGTCCGCTGTTGTCGAGGATCATCGCCTCGTGGATCATGGTGAGTTCCAGGTGCGTGGTCGGGTCGTCGACCGGGATGCGGGCATTCTCGGCAAGCAGCACGATGAAGAGCGCAACGCCGGTCAGCACCGTGGTCACCGGCGCGGTCATGGCCGCCTGCGCCGCGAGGGGCGAGCCGAGTGCCCGGCCCAGGCTCTCCGCGCCGTGCGTGCGCAGCACATTCAGCAGGCAGAGGAAGAGCGCGGGCTCCGCTAGCGCGCTGAAGAATGCCTCGCGGCTCGCGCCCATGCCCTCGAACGCCGAGCCGGTGTCGAGCGCCGAGAGGATGAGGAAAAACCGGGCGAGCGCCAGCAGGGAGAGGAGGAGAACGAGGTCGGCAACCCCGATCGGGAGTGCGCCGTTGCCCCTGACCGGCACCAGACAGGTCGCGGCCAGCGTGGCGCCGAAGATGATGACCGGTGCGGCCCTGAAGACCCACGAGGTCGTCGTGCTGAAAACCGAATCTTTGTTGAAAAGGCGGAACAGGTCGAAGTACGCCTGCAGGAGCGGTGCACCCCGGCGTCCCGCGACGATCGCCTTGACCCGGTTGACGATTCCGGCAAAAAGCGGCGACAGGAGAAGCGCCGCGATCGGGCCAAGGAGGATCGAAGCGCTCATAGAAAGAACTTCCAGGCGATGATCGCGCAGAGGGTGAGGGCGATGTAGGCGACGTAGAGCCCGGTTTTGCCGTTCTGGAACCAGCGCAGCGACGAGAACGCCCGGTCGACAAACCGGACCGACGGAACGTAGAGCGCGGTGAGGTACCAGTCCGTGACGCCGGAATGGAACGACCAGTTTTTGCGCGGGAAGTAGTCACCGTCCGCGTCGAGCCGCCGGCTTGCCGCGACCGGCCTGCCGAAGTAGCCGGTGATGGGTGCGGCGAAGGATGAGGCGGTGTACTGCATCGAGGGTGCTGGCTTGACATAGCCGCAATCCCAGGTGCCGGTTTTCCGCGCGACCCTCCGGGGCCGTGCCAGCCTGACCGCGGCGGCAATGCAGAGGGCGGCGGCGATGATCGCCCCGAGGGCGAGGCTCACCTTCCCGGCGTAAGACGTCAGCCCGGCGCCAGGGCTTCCGCTATCGGCTCCGGAGAGGGGAAGGGCGGTCATCACCACGCCCGGCATGATGGTCACGCTTGCAAGGCCGATAAAAAGGCAGGAGAGGGCGAGCATCGCCATCGCCGCAAGCATGGGGGCAGGAACCTCGCCGTGCGCCGGACGCGGCTCGCGCGGCTGTCCGAGGAATACGGTGCCGAACACCTTGGTGAAGCAGGCGGCGGCCAGACCGCCGATGAGCGTGAGGCTTAAGCCCGCGGCAACACATGCCATCGCGACCCCGGCGGAGGCCGGGTGCAGGGCGCCGTGAATCGCGCCGGTATAGATGAGGAGTTCGCTGATGAAGCCGTTGAACACCGGCAGGCCGCAGATGCCGATGGAGCCGCACAGAAACAGCACCCCGGTGAGCGGCATGGAGCGGATGAGCCCGCCCAGACGGTTGAGGTCGCCGCTCCCGGTCTGCCGGATGATGGAGCCGGCGCCAAGGAAAAGCAGCGATTTGAAGAGCGCATGGTTGACCACATGGAGGAGCGCGCCGGCCATGCCCAGAAGCGCTACGTGCGGCATGTTGCAGGACGAGCCGACGATCCCGAGTCCTATCCCGAGAAGGATGATGCCGCTGTTCTCCACACTGTGGTAGGCGAGGAGCTGCTTGATGTCGTGCTGGCTGATGGCGAAGAGCACCCCGAGCACGCCGGAGAGCGCGCCGAGCCCGATGAGGAGCACCCCCCACCACGCCTGGAAGGGGGCGAGCAGCATCAGGATGCGCAGGATCCCGTAGATCCCCATCTTGATCATGATGCCGGACATGAGCGCCGAAACATGGCTCGGCGCCTCG
>CAZYYB010000097.1:0-12127 GCA_964651515.1 uncultured Fibrobacteraceae bacterium | reverse complement strand
TCAGGGCCCGGGGGTTGTTGTTGAGGAGCCCCCAGGCAAAGGCGAACGGTCGGGGTATGAACATCGGCAGATCGTGGCTGCCGGGCGCATAGATAAGCCCCATGGGCAGGCAGAACCGCAGCAGTAGATCGAAGGTCCGCTGGTGGGTCTTGCGGAACAGGCATCGGGGCGGCGTTCGCTTATGCAGGGTATAGGCGCCAATGGCGAGGACGATCCAGGCGCTGTAGGTAAGGAGGTCGGGATGGAAGAACCCGTGGTTCTCGGCGGTCATGTCCGGATACAGGTTCTCGGTCGTCACCGCGCGGGCGAGCGAGCTGCCGAGAAACGGCGAGTGGTCGGCGCGATCGAGGATGCTCGACGCAATGTTGACCGACCATAGTTGCAGGGCACGCTCCCACTTTTTTACATGCGGGTGATCGGGCAGGAGGTTGATCGCCCAGGCGAGCGCCATCGTATCGATGGCATTCTCCTCGACCTTGGTATCGATCGCGCAGCCGCCGGGCGGCATGACGCCGATGAACCGATCCGCTTCGAAGGCAACCACGCGGCCGATGGCGGCGACCGCCTCCTCGTCGAGGATCGTGCGGCACAACACGCCGCACAGGCCAAGCAGGGAAGCCCACAGGCTCGAACGCCAGTTCTCGCCCCAGCGTTTCCGCTCCAGAAAGGTATCCACGTCACGGGTACCGGTAAGGTGGGTTTCGCATGCCCACCGTATTCCTTTACGCAGCCGATCCACCAGTTCCTCGCGCGAAATGATTGCATTCAGGAGCTCACCCTGGTCCAGGTAAATAAAACTCCCCAGAAGGCAGAGGACATTAATATGCGGCCGAATCACGTACTCGATGACCGGCGACGAAGAGCCGACCGACCGCATGTTGAAACTGGCAGGATCGATACTCCCGAACAGTCCGCTATTTTCATCGATCGAACGCCAGGATTTCAGGTATGACGGAATGCTTCGCGAGAGCAGCCGAAGAATTTTCAGTGGTTCGATATTTTCGGTAAAATTGAGCATAGTATATATGGCCGCCCGTCCCTCTCCGGCTTTCGGGACATCGGCAGCGGGCGGGGGGGCGCGCAGGCTGCCGGCGCTACGGTCCGGCTCCCGTCATGCCCCGCGGCGTTCGCTCGACCCTTTATCAGGGAATCGGCCGTTCCATGGGATAGATGGTGATCGAATTTTTCTCCGCAGAAGCCTTGCACTTTTTCACAAACTCACGGGCGGTATTGGAATCATACAGGACGACAAAACCGTCGCCGAAAAACCGCGGCAGCCGATCTCCCTTGAGCCATGATCCGTTGTTGGAAACAATATCGCGCAGGAAGACCGCATTGTTTCCCGAATAGCCGATTCCTATGTATGCCATGATCCGACTCTCCCGCTCTGTATTGCAAGGCGCATTGCAACCGTAGTAAAATTAATTAATCCTTCCCCGGATTCCAAAGACCGTTTTTTTTGAGGGGCTGCGGCGGAGATTCTTGCCGGGGCACGACCGCCGGGTGTCCCGACAAGAATTGGCGGCAAGGGTTCGCCGAATGTATTTTGAAAAACTGTTTTTCCCATGGGGCTGTAGCTCAGCTGGGAGAGCGCGACGTTCGCAATGTCGAGGCCAGGGGTTCAATCCCCCTCAGCTCCACTTTGCATCTCATTCGTGCGAGAGCGGGATGACGATGTCCTCTGTTTTCAACAACCTCGGTACGCAGGGTAGTTCACCGTTTCCTTCAATCGGCCGATAGCCGCCCGATGCCTGCGGCAGACGAAGGACAATATTTTTTCCCGAGCAGCGAATTATTCCATATATACTGATTTTCGGTCAAATCTTTTGTACTCCGGCCCACGAGAACCACGGTGAAAAGAAAAACAATCAACATCGGATTCCAGATTCTCATCCTCGCCGGTACGCTTCTCGCCGCATCCGCTCCCCAGTTCAATCAATTTGTCAATTACACCTCGGTGCTGCAGGTCAATGACTTCGCGATCGACGGCAATGTGATCTGGGTTGCGACGAGCGGAGGTCTCTACCAGTACAATTGTTCGACGAACAGCGGCACCCTTTATTCCAACCCGCAGCAGTTTCCCGACTTAAACCTGACCTGCCTCGGTCTCGATTCGAACCATACGCTCTGGATCGGCACCAATGAGGGCTACCTCTACGAGCGATCGGCGCAGGGTACCCAGGAAACCTACCCCGCCTATTTCACCGCCGGATGGCAAATTACGCGCCTCCTTCCGCACGGTCGCTATCTGATCATCGGATCGACCAAGGGGTGCAGTGTTTTCGATACGGAAAATCATAACGCCATTCAGAATGCCGCCGGATTCGGTCCGGGGATGCCGGGCCCGCAGGTGTATTCCATGGCCATTTATCAGGATACGCTGCTCCTGGGATGTATTCGCGGGCTTGCGAAGCTCGCTATCGGCGGCGCCGGGCTGCAGGATTCCAACTTTTTCGACCCTTCGATCTGGACCATCGACAGCTCGATTTCATTCACGGTACAGTCGTTTATCGTCGGCAGCAGCGGGTATCAGGCGCTCCCGAACCCCGCGGCAATGCTGAACGGCCACGTGGTCGGCTGCACCCCGAACGAGGATTCCCTGCTCACCATCGCCCATGGCGTGCTTGCGGTCGACGGAGCCGCTGCGACGACGCTGCCGAGCATGGTCACCGCCGTGGTGGCCGATACGGTCAACGGCAGGCGCCGGTGTCTCATCGGAACCACCTGCAACTACTTCTATTTCTGGAACGGCAGCGACACAATCAACTCCCCGATCAAAGGCCCCACCTACTCCGACGTCACGAAGGTATATGTCGATAAGGAGGGGCTTTACTGGGCATGCGCCGGCAAAAATGCCGCCTTTGCGAACAATCCCTGGTGGGAAGGGATAAGCGTCCTGAGGAATAACGCCTGGCAGATTTACAGCCCGGCGCAATATCCCTCCATGGAAAACTGGGGAGGAGCACCCGCGCCCGGCGGGTTCAATGCGGCGGTTGAAGACCCGTCCGGACAAATGTGGTTCGGTTCACGGGGAGGACCGGTATTGCGCTATAACCGGAGTGCAAATTCATGGCTCCCCTATTGCGTGGGCGTGCATTCCAACTCCGGCGGTAAATTTACGCAATCATGGTGCGGATGGGCCATGTGCGATGCGATTGCCGTTGACTCTGCCGGATTCATGTGGTTTTCCTCGTGGCAGAATTATTCCGGCGCTCTCCTCTGTTACGATCCTCGCAGCGAACCCAACCAGGGCGGAACGACCCCGAACCTTGCACACTACCTCTACCTTTTTCCGCAAAGCGATTCGCTATACGTCGATAATTACAATGTGGTCTGCGTCGATGCGGCCAACGAAATCGTCCTCGGGGAGGGGGGGGTGACAGAGGAGGAGGGGGCCCCCAAGGGAAAATTTGCGGTTCTTTCGTACTCCGGGAATCCTTTGACAAGCACCATTACCTGTATATACGATACCACCTTCGGCGGACAGATGTCCTTTATCGCCTCCGCTGCAACCAGCGACTCATTGACCTTTATCTCGTCGCAGACGAGCTTCTTTACCTACTCCGCCTCCACACGGCAGTTGCACAATGGGCTCAGGTGCCTCCTGCTGAACAATTCCTCCCCTTCAGGCTCCGATTCGTTAATCGACACGACGCTGACGGGCGTCCAGGCGATGGTGATGCAGGATACCCGTTACCTGTGGCTGGGGACTAACGACAGCGGGCTTATCCGGTACGATCGCACCAATGGAACGCGCATTACCATCGGCACCACCCAGGGGCTTGTTTCCAACAACGTCCAGAGCCTCGCCGTCGACCGGACGAACGGCTTCCTGTGGGTCGGTACGGACAAGGGAGTGTCCCGATTTTCGATCGGGTACAGCATTGTCCCCGCGAATAACACTACCCCCTTCGTGTATCCAAACCCCTTCTCCAAACATCGTCACCAGGCTATTGTCTTCGAAAAACTGCCCCCTGCCAGCAAAGTGTGCATTTACACGCTGTCCGGAACATTCGTCGCCGCCGCTCCGGTGGTGGACCAGAGCACGTCCGGCTCCGTGTGCGCCTGGACCCCGCCTCCGGGCATCGTCCCGGGGATATATTTTTATACTATTCAATCGGCCGGCACCGGCAGCCGCGGCAGAATTATTATCACGCCCTGATGCAGGGCTTCTCCCATGGCAAGGATCGAAGTCGGGGGATGAAAATGAAACGTCGCATCCTCGCCGATGCGGCAAACGTCTCTACGACCAATCTCGTCATCGCCGCGACGCAATTTCTTGAAATTCTCGTGCTGGCGCGTACACTCCTGCCCGCCGATCTCGGGCTTATCGCCCTCATAGCGGTCATACTCGGTTTCGGCCGCTCGGTCGCCGACCTGGGGACCGGTACCGCGCTCATTCATTTCCAGACCCTGTCCCGCCGGGCGTTCTCCTCGATTTACTGGCTCCTTATCATTTTCGGCGCCGTACTTTTCGGCCTGGGCATGGCGAGTCATTTCCTGCTCGAACACTTCGTTCCCCGATCGCCGCTGCCGCCCTTTGCCGGATGGATCGGGTTCTGTTTCCTGCTCTTTCCGATCGGCGGTCTCTACCAGTTTCACTTCCAGAAGGAGCTGCGATTCCGGCGCATCGCGGTCATCGAAATCGGCGCCAGGATGTGCGGGACCGCCACCGTCGTGCTTCTGGCCCTGACCGGTCACGGCGTTTTCTCCTACATCGCGGGCCAGATCGGCTATACCGGTGTCAAATCGGTGGCGCTTTTTATCGCCGGCATCGGACTGCTGCGCCCCGCGCTGGTCTTCGACGGGGCCGAAGCGGGCGAAGTCCTTCGTTTCGGGTATTTCCAAATGGGAGAGCGGCTGGTGACGTACCTGGCGGCAAATGTCGATTATATTATCATCGGTAAATTTCTGGGCATGCGGGAACTTGGGTTCTACAAAATCGCCTATGAGCTGGTGGTGGCACCGCTTCGCATGGTCAATCCGATATTCGGTTCGCTCGCGCTTCCCCGATTTGCCAGAAACCAGCATGACGACGCCGCCCTGCGCGAGGGCATTCTCGCCACCCTGCGGCTCCTCAGCCTGAGCACTTTTCCCCTCCTCCTGGGACTGTGCGCAACCGCGCCGGTTTTCATTCCGGTCATGTACGGGCCGGGGTGGAGTCGCGCCGTGCCGATCATCTGGCTCTTGACCCTCATGGGGCTCAGCAAAATCATCGGCAATCTTTCGGGTTCCCTCATCATCGCCAAGGGGCGGGTAAAGGTCGGTCTTACCTGGAATTGCATCATCGCGGCGGGCAATGGGGCGGCTTTCCTGCTGGCGGTGCATCGGGGGGTCGAAAGCATTGCGGCGGTCTATTCGCTCCTCTCGCTTATGTTCCTTTTGTTGAGTTTTCCCGACTACTACTCGTCAACTATCGGCCTCCGCCTCCGGGAGTACCTCGGCAGCTTCATGATGCCGACACTGCTCAGCTGCGTCATGGCCGCAATCGTCTATGGTGCCTATGCCGCACTTCGGGGCGCCCACCTGTGGCCCCTCGCCGAGCTCGTCATCCTGGTCCTGACCGGTGCAGCCGTCTATGGTGCCATTTCCCTTGCGGCAATGGGACGCAGGCGGGGCGAGGCCCTGCGGTGTATCCGGCAACGCGACGGGTCGCCGCTGCTCGACCTCCTTGCCGGCAGGGACCTGCAATCGAAGGGAGCCTCCTGATGGTGCCGATCGCCCCTCCGGAGATCGTCGACCATCGCCCGGCCAGGCGCGACGAATGGGAACATGCCTGCCGGTCCTGCGACTATGCGACCTTTTTTCATACGCCCGCATGGGTCGATCTCTTCACGAAAACGACCGGCACGGCGATGCTTCCGGCCGCGGAAGCCGTTATTTTCAGCGACGGCGTCGAGGCGATCCTGCCGATGGCCCGCCGGCGCTACCCCGGCGGCCTCCTCCCGCTTTACTGGTCGATGCCGGCACATACCTTCGGGGGCTGGGTGTCGGCCGATGTTTTGACCAAAGAGCACGCGGGGCTTCTTGCCGGAGTCCTTTTGAAACGGTCGAATCTCATATGGCGCGAAAATCCCTACGATGCCGCTCTCAAGTCAATATCCCTGTCCTCCGCCCGCGAGGATTTTACCCAGGCGATCGACCTGTCGCAGGGGTTTGAAGCCGCGGCAGACCGGTTCGATCATGCGCATCGCAAGGCGGTGCGGAAAGCGGCCGCCGCTGGCGTTGCAATCGCCGAAGCGGTGCATTTCGAGGAGTGGGAGAGTTATTTTTCGCTGTACGAGTCTTCGCGGGCGAGGTGGCGGAAGCGTCGACTCGCCCGAAAGGGCGGGTATTCGCGGTCGCTTCTCAAAGCCATTTACGAGAGTGCGCCGGAGGGCCGCACCCTGTGGCTTGCGAGGGTGCAAGGGGTTCCGGCGGCAGGAATTCTGTGCTTTTACTGGAACCGGCATGCGGTGGCCTGGCTGGGAGCGGGGGAGGAGAAGTTTTTCATGTATCGGCCGAACAATCTTCTTTACGAACACGCCATCCGCAACGCGGCCGCCCGGGGGTTCCGCTGGTTTGATTGCAACCCGAGCGCGGGGTTACGCGGCGTCATTGAATTCAAGGAGCATCTGGGAGCGATTCCGCTGCGGTCGCGCGTCGTTGAAAAAAAATCGGCGGCGCGGCGGGTTGCGGAATGGCTGAGGAACCACCTTCGATGAGGGTGCGCCCGGCAAACCTGCGCACCGCCGCGGTGGTACCGTGCCTTCTCGCGATTCTGCTGCCGATCGTCGCCGGATGCAGCAAAAATCCGCTTTCCCATACGGGATTCGCCAGCTTCAAGGTTACCCTGGAGGGGGAAGGCAGGGTCCAGGGAATTCCGGCCGATACGCTGCAACGGGTGGGGACCCGCCTTATCCTGACGGCGATTCCCGACAGCGGTACTTATTTGTCGGGTGGCAGGGCTCGTCGTACTCCGATTCGAATCCGATGACCATTACCATCCAGCAGAACCTCGCGCTGGTCGCGTGTTTCGCGAAGCCTCCCGCCGGACTCGTCGCCATCCATGCCACCGGCCAGTCATTTGCCATGGGGTCATCGAGCGCCCTGGCTGCGACGGATCCCTATGAGCAACCGGTCCATACCGTGCATCTCGCGCATGATTTTTACCTGAGTCCCTGTCCCATTATGCAAAAAGAGTATGCATCGCTCATGGGGGCCAACCCGGGCAGTGTCAACGCCGCGGCGACAGGAGACAGCTTCCCGGTTTTCAATGTCACCTGGTACCAGGCCGTCCTGTACTGCAACCGGCGGAGCAAGGCGGAAAACTACGATACCGTTTACTCGTATTCGGCAATCTGCACCTCCTCGGTCTGCACGGTCGTGCTCGAAAACCTTACCATCAACTATAACCGGTTCGGCTACCGGCTTCCTACCGAAGCCGAGTGGGAGTATGCCTGCCGTGCCGGCACGACCAGCGATTATTACTGGGGAAGCGGAGCGGCGGCGGAATCCACCGCCGTAAAGTATGCATGGTATTCCGCCAATTCCGGGTTGAACCCCCGGAAGGTGGGGCAATTGCTGCCCAATGCGTATGGTCTTTACGATATGGTCGGCAATGTTTCCGAGTGGGTAAACGACTGGCTCGACTACTATCCGGATAGCGCGGTCACCGACCCGATCGGGCCGTCCCAGCTTTCAGAGGCGGATTACGAAGCGTCGGGCGAGTCGCGGCCGCGCCGCGGCGGGTCGTACCAGCTCCTCCAGGCCTACCTGCGATCGAGCTGCCGGGTGGGCGCTTACGGGGGAATTCCTCCCAACGACCCGGGACCGGATATCGGCTTCCGGGTAGCTCTGGGCGCCTTCAGGCCCGGTGCCGCGCCGCCGAAGGTCGCTCCGACGGAAACGTTCCAGGCCGCGGTTACCTGCAACCTGACCAATGTAGTCGAATTTATCAACGCTAACCATGTCAAGATTGCCTTCGTGGTCGGCGCGCCGGGGCATGGCCGCCTCGTCTACCTCGACCTTTCGCAGGCGAACCTGAATCTTCACCAATGCGGAAAGGACAGCTCGATTTATGGGACATCCATAACGCCGGACGGGAACTTCATCGCCTACAGCTCAAACGGCGAAGGTTTTTCGTCCCCCTGCACGACGACGGTGCGCCACCTCGATTCGCTGGGGTCGAACCTGGTGCGGACCGCGGGTGCCTATCTCCCGCATTTCTGGGCGTCGCCGTCTTCGGCCGAAACCCTCATGATCTATTCCAGCGGCGCTTCGATGAACGACCTGCCGGCGTGGTATACCGAAAGAACGTATTCGCGACCGTTCCAGGGAGGCACCCTCGGGGCCGTACCGTCGCTCATGACGCCGCTGGGGTCGTATCACGGCGGTCTGTCGAGCGACGGCAGGTTTCTCGGCACCGCCTATACCGTCGGGCGCGCCGTGGACCTGCAACTGAACAGCACACTCTACGATACCAATAATTTTTATTTCTGCTACCCGTATAACGGCTACACCGATTCCGCGCTGCCGCAACTCTGCAACCTGCAGATGTCGCCGTCCATTACCGACCCCGGCGAGGCGTTGTTCCTCGATTTTGGGGACCCGACGGTCAACGCGCTGACAGGAAAGTCGTATGGCCTGCACCAGGTCATCTGGGTCTGCGACCTCCGCCTGGCGACGCCGCAGCAGGTCGAACAATGGTTCACGTGTCCGTCCGGTTCGTGGAACTATCCCCGATGGTCGAATAACTCACATTTCGCCGTTGCCGTCGTGCAGCCCGCATCCGGCGACATCGACACGGTGTACCTGATCAGGCGATCCGACGGGGCTTATTTGCAGGTAGCAACAGGACAGGATCTGTCCTACCCCGCGCTCTGGATCGACCCGTCGCAGGTATCCGAAAGCGGCACGGACTCCTTCCCCGGCTTCGGCGAATACGATGTGCCGGTCATGGACGAGGGCAACATAATGTTCGCCCAGAAGTTGCGCCTCTTCTGGCACTACCGGCAGGCACCGAGCGTCGTCGCTATCGGCAGCTCTCCGGTCACCTACGGCTTTAATGCACGGGGAATGTCCGAACGGACGCTCAATATCGCCGGCATGCAGAGCGCGGATGCGGTGACCTGCGCCATTTTTACCGAGAAGTACCTTCTCCCCTTTGCGCCCGGGCTCAAAGTCGTCATGCTCGACATCTTCCCCGGACTCCTGAATCGGCCCGGCATTTCAACGTTCCCCGAGCTCGATGGGGTTGATCAAAGCAAGGGCTGGCAATGCGACTCGCAGCATAATTTCTATAGCGGCGGGCTGCCGTCGCAGGTCGTTACCCAGGCCGGAGTTTTCACCCAGCCCGTCGACTGGCCGTTGGTCGATTCTTCGGGCGATCTCGTGGCCCCGCCGCTGACATCCGGCTGGGGGCAGCCGCTGATCGCTTCCGGTTATGGGGATTATAATATCGACACGCTGCCCGTTCAGACCAGTCTCGCTTATCTTGCCGCGCTCGGCGACTCGGCGGCCGCCCATGGCGTCCAGCTCATCCTCGTGTACATGCCGCAGAACCCGCTCTACGATACGACCGGGATGATCGGCTGCTGGGGGCCAAGCATTGCAACCTACCAGAACGTTGCGGCCTGGATCGATTCCCTGACCCGGCAGAACAGCTATGTGCATTTCTGGGACGCCAATAATTACGGGCACCACGACTTCGTCGACAGCGAGGCGATGGATTGTGCCCATTTGAACTATAAGGGCGGCCTGCGCATCGCCGCAAAACTCGACAGCATTATCCGTCTGTATGTCCATTAAGGGGAGCACATCATGATTTTTCGGCGAATGCACGGGGGGGGACGGTGAGGCGACCGTTCATTGCCGGCGTACTGGTTGCGGTTCTGGCGGGTGTGCTCATGTTCAAATGCACCGATACGGTATCGGCACGCAAGACCCTGGCCATAAGTGTCGCGGCGGATTCGACCGTGCTGGTCAACGATACCCTTCAGATCAGGGCATCGGCGCAGGGAGCGAACGCCGTAGGGATCCGCTATGTATGGTTTTTCACTAATGCCGCCGCTCCGGATACCTCGGCCGACAGTATCTTCCGGCAGGTATTTACCATTGCGGATACCGGGAAACGGTGCATCGTCGTCAAGGCGGTCGACCAGGCCGGGACGGTTTCGGCCCCGGACTCACTCCATGTCCACGTGCGATGGCTGCGTCCTTCGGCGGTGTTGCATGCCGTAACTCCGATCGCGGTCAGCGATACCGAACTCTGCATAGCCGTTGCCGTGGATTCCTGCGGTGCCATTCAGACGTATCAGTGGATGATCGACTCCTTCCCCTTCATGACGAAAAGCGACTCCGTCCGATGGCTCTTTAACGACAAGGCTGATGCCTGGCATACCGTCCGGCTGGCGGTGGTGGATAATAACGGCTTTGTTTCGGACACCGATACCGTGCAGATCCATGTGATGCTCCATCGCCCGGCCGTCACGGTTACCCCGCACGATACCGCCGTTTATTCGTACACCAATCTCAAACTGCGGGCATCGGGAAGCGATTCGAACGGAACCGTAGCCCGCTACTCCTGGATGCTGGACGGGCGAGCGGAACCGATCACCTCCGACAGCCTTACCGTGACCTTCGATGCGGGTTCGGCCGGGACCCACTTCCTGACCGTCACCGCCATCGATACCGATTCACTCGCCTCGCCGCCCGATTCCGCCATCATTACCGTGCTTCCGGGCGGCCCGACGATCACCCCCCTTCACGACACCACGATGTCAAACCTCGATACGCTGCATCTCGCCTGCCAGGCATCGGACAGCAGCGGCACCATTGTCAAGTACCTCTGGCAACTCTCCGGCGGCACCGGCTGGAGCGACAGCACGACCGGAGCAACCCATATCCTGACCTATACGGGGACCACCCCCCTGCGGGTCATCGTCGGCGCACGCGACAACCACGGTCTGGTCGGGACCGATACCTTTACGGTAAATTTCAACCTGGGGCCGGCAAGTCTCGCGGTAACGATCCCGCAGCCCGTCGATACGGTCATGCTTCCGCAGGGGACCCCCGCGTGCAGCCTGACCTTTGCCTATGCAGCCGTCGGCTCGAATCTCGGCGCGATAACCTATTCTTTGTCATGGGGCACCAACCCGGATTCGCTTACCGCGGTGTATCAAGGCCCGAACCAGAATGCGACGATCGGCGGCATCGGTCCGGGAAGCTATGCATGGAAGGTCGTCGCCCTGGATACCTACGGACATGCGGTAGCAAACACCGGCACGGTGACCGTTTTACGCCAATACCTGATAGGGTTTGTCGGTCACTCCATTGTTGCCGGCTATGGAGGCAACAACATCGTTGGGGGATTCCGGGGCGGCGTTCTCGATTCGCTGCGGGCCCATCTGGGACCCTACGAGCGGGTAAAGTCGGTGGGACCGGTTACTCCGCCCTACATGAGCCGGTCGGTCGTGGACGATTCGTGCCTTGGGATCGTTCAGGCGACGGGATCCGCCGTGTACAATGCGATGACCCAGATAGTGCCCCTCATGACCGCCGATATCTGGGTACTGATGACCGGCGTTAACGACAACTACGATCCGGAAGGACTGACGTATGCGGTTGCACTGATAGATCTCATGCACGGCCGCAATCCAAACAGCCGGATTTATGTATTGAACGGGTTGCCTCGCCCGCCCACGGACAACAGCGGGGGGAACTCTTGGCTTCCATCCTTTAACCAGGGTCTTGCCGATACGGTGCAGCTACGGCAATCGACGGGAACCAATGCGTTTCTCGTGAACGCCGACAGCGCCATGAGCGACAGCGGCGGGGTGTACGATTCGGTGTACTATTGTGATGGATTACATCCGGACCAGCCCGGTTATGACCGGCTCGCCCGGGCAATCTATTCGGTTATGAAGGTTTCCTCGCCACCGGTAGTACCCTAAAGAGGGCATGGCGTGGAGAATATCAGAGGGGTTCCCGGACTCCCCAACGAGATGGCGCGGGAATCCAATTGATTTCCCAGCAAAATAAATGTATTTTAGGTGAACTGAATTTTTTCAGTGCGACCCGATGAAGTTCGACTTGGAGTGTAGCTCAGTCGGCAGAGCAAGTGGCTGTTAACCACTGGGTCGGGGGT
>CAZYYB010000096.1:0-12242 GCA_964651515.1 uncultured Fibrobacteraceae bacterium | reverse complement strand
TATAAAATTATTTCTGCATGGCAGGCTGGCAATACACCGTTGGCAGGGGGCTTACGGTAGAACAGCTTTTTTTCTCCGGCGCACTACAGGCCGATATTGCCGGACAGTTGGGGATAAGCCAGCCCACCGTTTCGCGGTATCTCAAGGCCGCCGTTGACCGCTGGGCCGTTGAAACGACCGAAGAAATCAGGGAGCACAAGAAACGCGAACTCTGCAAGCTCGATACCCTTGAGCTTGAATATTGGGAGGCATGGAGAGCCGGTAAAAAAAATTTCCATTATTTACAGGGACTCATTTCATGCAGCGAACGGCGCTGTAAAATTCTCGGAATCGAAGCCCCGAAAAAACACGACCTCACTACCGGCGGCGATAAATTCGAAGCCATGACGAAGGAGCAGCTTGCGGCCTTCATCATCGAGCGGATGAATCAGGCAGACAATCAGGGATCATAATGGCCGCCTGCATAACCGACACGCCTGCAACCCTGGCACACCGTTTTTCGATGGAAGAGCTTTTATTCATCGCTCGCCGGGTTGAAAAGGAACACAATGCCTTCCGGACCATGCAGCGCCGCTACTATTGGGACCCCCTCGGCTGGATCCTTGAATATGTGGACATCAAACTTCCCGCCTATCACATAAAAACGCTCGGCATGATCGGGCGCGACAACAATAAAATCTGCATCTATGGACCTCACGGCCTGGGCAAAAGCGTTCTCGCAAGCCTCATTATTCTCTGGGCGGGAAGCGTCTCTTACGACTGCAAAATAATCACCACCGCCTCGGCCTGGGCGCAGCTTGAAAAGTTCCTCTGGCCGGAAGTGCATAAATGGTATGCCCGCGTAAATTGGGCGAAGGTTGGAACCAAGCCGGAACTTCTCTCCCTTCAGGCGAAATTTTCCCCGCAGGTTCACGCCTTCGCCATCGCTCCGGGCAGGCCGGAGAACATGGAGGGCGGCCACGCGCAAAGGGTGGTTTACATCTTCGACGAATCGAAAACCATAGAGGCCGGATATTGGGAAGCCGCCGAGGGCGCGTTTTCCACGCCTGGCGATCATTTGCAGATCGCCCTTTCCACGCCGGGCGATACGTCGGGCGTCTTTTATTCCATCTGTTCCCGGCAACACGGCTACGAGGGCTGGAACGTCCGGCATGTGTCCTTGCGCGAGGCGATACGCGCCGGGCGGATTACGCTCGGCTGGGCGCGTGAGAAGCGCCGGCAGTGGGGCGTATCGAATGCGGTGTACCTCAATCGGGTATGGGGCATTTTCGCGATGGACAGCGCCGATTCCGTGATACCGCTGTCATGGGTCATGCGGGCGGTCGCGCGTTGGCATGCGTGGAGCGACAAGGGCGGGTGGAAGGACGGGCCGGTGATCGTCGGGGCCGATACGGCGGGGCAGGGCGTGGATGTGACGAGCTTCTGCAAGCGGTGGGGAAGCGTACTCGGCGAAATAGAGCGACACCCGAAATCGCGGCCAATGGAGCTTGCGGGGATGCTGCACAACATTTTAGGCGCAAAGGGCTTTCTCAACATAGACGCCAGTTACGGCGAGGGCGCCGGGACCGCCGACAGGCTCCTTGAGCTTGAAGACGAACGCGGGCGCAGGAAGTTCCACCGCCGCGTGAACTGCATCAACTTCGGAGCGAAGTGCGAACGCACGGACAAGAGCGGGCTTCTCACCTTTGCGAACATCCGGGCGGCGATGTGGTGGAACATGCGGGAATTGCTCGACCCGGACGAAGGCTCGGAAATATGTCTGCCCGACGACCCGCTTTTAATCGGCGACCTTACGGCGGTACGAAGGAAAACCCGCAGCGACGGGAGAATTTTGCTTGAATCGAAAGAGGACATAAAATTGCGGATAGGCCGAAGCCCGGACGACGGCGACGCCTGCTGCATGGCGTTTTTTGCGGATCGATGCTTCGATGAACTGGAAACCCCAACCCTTTCCTATGCCGACGTAAAAGGATGGTTCTAAAGAAACCGGAAGCCCGGAATAGCCGCCAAAACCGTCTGAAATGCCCCTTCCACCCTTGAATGAATATAGCTGCCAAGAATTACCCGCGAAAGTCTGAAAACTTCTGAAATACCCCCCGTAGGAGGAGAATTTTATTTATTTTCTGTGGCTATGGCGTATTCTTTAATTTTCTTCATGCAGGACGCACGAAAGAAAAATGAGCAGTGAAACCAAACGAAAATCTAGAAGGCAATTCTTCGATGTGGTCCAAACACAGTGGGGAATCGCATGCAAAAGGCTCGGAAACCCGACCGATCAAATACCCGTCTATGGAACTGAATTAAAAACACCTGACGGCATTGGCGATTCGATAACCCCTGAAGAATTCAAGCCCATTCTTGACATCTTAAGAAACGATAAGCAAGGCATTCTTGAATATATAAATGAGCAAAGCGAGCTTAACAACTATATATCAGCAAGCATTAATGAAGAGATCTTCTGGGATTGCGATAAAAGCGCCAAATGGCTTTATGAACGTCGAAAGGACATCCGGCAGTATGTATGGGAACGAAGCGAAGCGATACGAACATTCCTGATTTTAAAAGACGAGCCGGAAATTCCCGAAAGCAGACCTGTAGATGAAATGTCTAAAATTAAATTCGGCCTTGATCTTTTACGACCCTCGGCACGCCAAAAAATAAGACCATATTTAAGTTTAATAAATGCTTTAAGAGAATGCGGCCTGGAAATGCCATCCATAAAAAAGGGAACAGCATCAGCAGACCCTTTTACTGTTATAGCAGAATTTCATCAAATTATGCATCGGCTTTACTCGGTAATTCGTGCCGCAAACATTGGAGGTTACTCTATCCCCGATAATCTTCAGAATACGCTGTTAAATATTTACTGTAACGCTCAAATTATTAAGAAGAAAGCCGATACCGCAGGCTTTGATTTTTTTGATGATGGCAGCTTTTTCGCAGATATTGAAAAAGTGGTAAAAAACAAAACTGAGAGTGGCGAAGAAACTGACCTACCAGTGGGAATGTGGGATGACACAAAAAGTGCTTTTTATGTCCATAATAATTTAAGGGAAGAAGAATTTATCTTATGGGTAAAATCGTTTAGTCAAAAAGAAAAATATCGTCCTATAAAAGAGAGAGCCAAACGTAGCGGCCGCATGCTGAAACAAACACCGGATGAACAAGCGACAACAAAATATACCTGGGATAATTATGGCTATACAAAGATATGGGTAGAAAACCGATACCGCAAAGCCAACCACCTCCGTGCGGATCTATTCAGCGAGCGAATATCGATACATAACGCTGATAAAAGACTCGCGCGGGCTTTAAATAGCCTTCTTAAAAATGCAAAAGGTTTCTTAGAACAAGAAACCTTGGAACAAGAGCAAACCGCTTCTTAATAATTTTATACCCTTCTTCCCGTGCACAAAAGTTGCACAAAACCCCCTTTTTTAGAACCTGCTCCATAAAATTCATCTTTTAGGAACAAACATAAAACCCTTTATTTACAGGGTTTTTTTGCCGTCTATCTATAATTCCGCAAATTATTGACCGTAAAAGGTTTTGTGCAGCGTTAATTTCTTAGCATGAACGATTACCGCTTTGCTGAAATCGTGACCTGCGGCGCTCGGAACCGTGGGAAAATCTATCCGGTGGAGAACATCCTTACTCTTGATTACTACGGCAAGAAGCCTGTCACGGACGCTTACAGCTCTATCTATCTGCACACCCAGGACTATGCAACCTTCGATGACGGCAACGGCGGGAAGCGCGGCTATAACGGCCCGGTGAAGGCTGAATTCCTGCACTTTGATTTCGATTCACCACACGACGATTTAGCGCTTCGTGAAGTACGGGCGTTTACGGAAAACCTCTGTGGCCAGGACAAGTACGGCCTTTGCATTGATGACTTCCGATTTTGGTTTTCAGGAAACAAAGGCTTTCACGTTTATATCAACACCGAAGAAATACGACAGATGCCGCCAGCCGTGGATGTGCCGGACAAAATCAAAAGTCTCTGCATATTTCTTGCCGGGAAATTTTCAACATTCGATAAATCAGTTTACGACCGGACGCGCATTTTCCGCATTCCAAATTCACGACACGGCAAAACCGGCCTTTTTAAAATACCCGTGCTCGCCGGTGAACTTTGGGAAAACATCACCCTTGAAGAAATAAAATCGCTTGCTACGCAGCCGAGATCTTTTAAAATCGCTGTGGCGCAATGGCTTAAACAAAAGCGAAAGGTTGCATAATGGGACTTCTGGAATTGGTTGAAAACGGACCGCAGAACGGGCAAAACACCCCGACGGCATTGGCGGTGGCAAGCCCCGCACGAGGCAGAACACCGCTTGACGAGATTTTAACCGGCATACGGCAGGGGTGGCCGGAAGGGCACCGCAATAATGGGCTTCTCTCCATTGGCGGACATCTACGGGCGCGGGGGCTATCAACCGAGGTAATTGGCGCACTTCTGGAATCGGTGAATAAATCGACCGGCATGAATCTTGCAGCCCATGAAGTCACCGCTATCGCCCGGAGCTTATCGCGATATGAAAAAAACGGGCGGGAACTTTTACCGCCAATTGAAGACTCCCGCGACCTTTTTGCGAACCCCCCGCCTTTGCAGCCGGTTTTAATTGACGGTATTCTACGCAAAACACATAAAATGCTTCTTTCCGGACCTTCAAAAGCGGGAAAATCGTTTTCACTTATCAATCTCGCCTTATCTTTGGCACACGGAACCGACTGGCTGGGCTTCGCCTGCCGACAATGCAATGTTCTTTATATAAACCTTGAAATCGACAGAGGTTCATGCTGGGAACGATTCTGCAAGGTTGCGGAAGCGCGAAGGCTGGACCCCGGCACCGAACGATTAAAACTTTGGAATCTACGGGGGCGCAACCCTCCCTTGGAAGATTTTATTCCGGCGCTCATCGAGGGTATCGGACGAGACAAATATGAAGCAGTTATTATCGACCCTCTCTATAAGATGTTTAATTCCGAACATACCAAATTCGACGAAAACGCCACCGGGTCACTTACCATGCTTTTTAACGGTTTTGACCAGGTAATTAATTCTTGTGGTTGTTCTACTATCGCGGCAGGGCATTTCACAAAAGGCATGGCCGGGGGCAAAAGCCCTATAGATCGCACCTCCGGGAGCGGAGTCCTTGGCCGCGACCCTGACGCCATTCTGACCATGACCGAGCTTGCGGACACCGATGACGGCTACCGCCTTGAATCCGTTTTACGGGAATTCCCCTCAACGGTTGATTTATCCCTGCGTTGGATTTACCCCCTTCATAAAATCGATACGACCCTTGACAGCAAGGCGCTGAAAGGTAGCGCCGGGCGGAGTCAGGCAGTTACCGGCTTGGAATTATTGGAAGCCTTTGAATGGCTGGACAAAGGCGAGGGCGTGACCGTGCAAGCGATGCGCGACCACCTCGGCGCTGGCTCCATCAACACTTTCAAGGAAAGGATCAAGGAACTCGACGCCAAGGGCCAGAACCGGCTGGGCCTCCAAATCAAGGGGAATCTCATAATTTCAACAATCAACAATCCTAAAGAAAGTTGATTGCTGATGCCGCCCCCGGAAATTGGTCCTCAACGGCGAGGGTTCGCCGTGATCCAACTCCCCGAAATCGGCACCTACGCCGACATCGCCGCATGTCTTAAGTTAAGCCGGAAGACGGTGTATAAAATGGTATGCCTCCGTGAGTTCAAAAAAGGCATTTATCTTGGACGCGGGCGGTTCAACATCGAGCGGCTGAAAATCTGCATCGAAAGGGATGGAACCTACTTGAATGAGCGCAACGCCGGAATTAAATTGTAAGCGCTACAGTACCGACCGGAAGGATATTTTATGAAATACCTCTTCTGGCGGGGGAAGTCGCTGTATTGCAGATACCCGATTAAGGGCTATCCTGAACGGTACCCGCTGGGCCTGCACTCCACGGGATCGAAAACAGACCTGGCAAAATGCGAGCGCTTGGGAGAGCAGAAACTCGCGGAGTTACGGGTAAACGCTGCAAACGGAAAGCTCTTTGAAAAAAAGCTTGTCAAGGAAGAACCTGTAAGGAATCCGAAGTTCTGGCGATTGGTAGGGCGCTACTGGTTTTATCATCTGCGCTTCACCAAGAGCGGCCAGACCGAACGGTATCACCTGCTGCACTGCCTGCGGAAATTCGGGATGCGGTACGCGAATGAAATATACCGGGAGGATATCGAACTCTGGCGCAACGAGATGAAGAGCGCCGGGTCCTCGATCAATGCGATCAATAACCGGTACTCCTACATGCGCGCCGTGTATGTCTATGCGAACGGCGAAAACAACCCCGCATCGCGATTCGACTATAACCCCATGCGAGGAATGAAGGCGCTGCCAGGCGCGAATATCCGCACTTTCGTTCTGACCAAGGAAAAGTTCGAGCGCAACTATGCGTACCTCAATAATAGATACCCGCGTTTCGCTCTTTTCTATCTTGCCCTATGGGAGACGGGCCGAAGACCACGGGAAGTTGCACAGTATGAATGGGAGATGGCGCGGGAGGTTGCAATCGATGGAATTCCAGTGCATATTATTTCCATTCCACCGACGATTGCCAAGACCTGTGAACCTGATACCCTGCCGATCTCCGACCGGTTATGGCGGGAGATTTCCCAACTTGCCTACCGGCATGGCCTCATTTTCAGAAACCGGAAGGGATTGCGCTGGCGGCAATGGTCCTGTCACAAAGCAAACCTTGAAAGAAAATTCGGCGCAGACGGCGGCTGGGTGCGGGATTGCAGACGCGGAATGATTACTCACAAGTGCGAGGTGGAGGGATTCGACCCGAAGCATGTTCAGGCGGTTTCCGGGCACCGGTCGCAATCGGTTTTTAACCGATACCGGATCGGGAGCCTTGCCAATGTGCTGAAGGTGGTGAATCCTCGGCCAAATTCCGGCCAAATTGAGGTTTTTGGATTAAAAAGCGGCTGAATTTGAATGGAAAAGGCATGTATGCTGGATGCCGCCTCCATTGTACTCTAAAATCCTATACCGAAAAATCATGCAGCGGAATGACGGCGGGTACCTCTTCGTCCCTCATGGTGAAAAGCTCGGCGGGAACCCATCGGATCGTGAGGTTTTTCTTCTTAACTTCAGCAAGCGCTTCGACGATATAGGAGTACCAGGGCACCGGGGTTGCAATGAGCAGCATATCGACCTCGAACCGCCGCAAGGCGGATGCCACGTCCTCGATCCGGCCGAGCACCGGGTACCCTTCGAACTGTCCCGGCTGCTCGTCCTCGCCCGTCCAGATGACCCCGATGATGCTGGAGTTTTTCTGTTTTTCACAGTTCTGGATCACCAGCGAGGGGATCCGTCCGCTGCCGATAATGATTACCCGGTCCCGGGCGTATATGATGCGCTGGCCATGGCGGAGCACGAAGGGGAGACACTGTCGCCACAAGGCCAGGAGCAGCACGATCAGGAGCGCCGCAATCCCGAACGCGATGCGGGAAAAGGCGAGGAACTTGAGGTAGTAGATGCATGCCATGAAAAGTATGGAGGCGGAAAAACCCGGGAGCAGCATGGCCGACAGGGCGGATTTTTTCCTCGAATACACCCCGTTGATGGCAAACATGAAGAGAAATGAGGCGGAAAGCAGCGTATGCACGCCGATCATCGCCATCGCCGTGGAGCTCGAGTAAGGATTCTCCATCCTGTAGGCGAACCTCGCGGTAAGGCAGAGTGCAAAGGTGGCGTTGATGATGAAGAGATCCACCAGGGTCGCCGTCAGGGAGTGCAGGATTTTCGATCCGATGTTCAAGGTCGCCTGGAGGATGATGCCGGCATAGATCACCCACTGGGGAAAAAAAGGCCGGTTGGTATGCTGGTACTTTCGTGAAAAAAGGATCATTGCCTGGTAAAAGTCGATCCTTGACGGCAGCAGGCGCCTTGCCGAACTCGTTCCCCCCAGGTGAATGATGCGGATCTCCGGATGGTACCATACCGCGGCGCCCGTTTCATTGATCCGCCAGCAGAGATCGAGGTCCTCGCCGTACATGAAAAAGCGCTCGTCAAAACCGCGGATCGATTCAAAAAGCGCGCGCCGGCAGAACATGAAGCAGCCGGAAACCGCATCGACTTTGCAGGAGAGATCCGGATCGAGGTAGGTGAGGTTGTACCGGCCGAACCTTTTGCTTTTCGGGAATAACCGGCTCAGGCCGCTCAACCGGTAAAACGCCGCGGCGGGGGTGGGAAAACCGCGGCGGCAGCTCATCTGCAGCGTGCCGTCCGGATTGAGGACCTTCGCCCCGACCAATCCCGCCTCGGGATGATGCTCCATGAAGGCAACGGATGCCGACAGGGTGGTATGCGCCGCGAGCGTATCGGGATTGAGGAAGAGGAGATAGGTTCCCGCTGCGCTTCGCGCGCCGACATTGCATGCCTTGCCGAACCCGATATTCCGCTTCAGCTGGATCCAGGCGACTTCGGGAAAATTTTTACGCACCAGGGCTTCGGATTCATCGCCCGAGGCATTGTCGACGACGACGATCTCGGTCCGATCGTAAAGGTCGGCTTCACGGAGGGAGTGCAGCGCATGGAGAAGGTGCTGCGGGACCTTATAGTTAACGATAACGATCGAAATAAGAGGGGCCGCCCGGCGCTCCACCTATCGCTTCCTCTTGAGGAACGATGCAAAAAAAAGCTTCCAGATGACGAGCAGGAAGGCCTCCCGGACGATCTTCGAGGACATCTTCGACGCCCCCAGCTTGCGATCGGTAAATACGATGGGAACCTCGGCGATCCTGAAGCCCTTCTGCCAGACGTAGAAATGCACCTCGATCTGGAAGGAGTATCCCGACGAGGCGATCGCGCCGAAATCGAGCGCTTCGAGCACCGAGCGCCGGAAGCACTTGTAGCCGCTGGTGCAGTCGCGTACCGGAATGCCGGTGACCAGCCGCGCGAACCGGTTGGCAAAGTAGCTGAGCAGAAGCCGCGACATGGGCCAGTTGACTACATTGACGCCCGATTTATAGCGCGAGCCGACGACCAGGTCGTTTTCGTCCATCGCCGCGAGGATAACCGGCAGGTATTTCGGGTCATGGGAAAAATCGGCGTCCATTTCGAACACGTAACGGTAGGAGCGGTCAAGCGCCCAGCGGAAACCCGCGACATAGGCCTTGCCCAGCCCCTCCTTCCGCGCCCGGTCCAGGACGAAGAGCCCGTCGATCCTTGTTGCCAGGTCCTTGACAATAGCCGAAGTGCCGTCCGGGGAGCCGTCGTCGACCACCAGAATATGGGCAGCGGGCAGAACCGCACGGATGGCCGGAATCATGGTGCCTATGGTTTCCCGCTCGTTATAGGTCGGGATGATGATCAGAACGTCTTCGGTGGTCATGGTCATGGTTCTTCCGGTAAAAATAACAGGCCGGTCCCTCCACGCTCAACAGCGGCCGGTAAAAAACAGCCGCGCCGGCGGCGGCTGTTCTCAAACGACGGCCCGCCTAACGGCCCTTTTTCCCGCCGCGCTGATTGATAATCCGGTAAGCCTGCGAGGTCGACAGTTTAAATTTCCGTGCCAGTTTGATGCCGGAGAGTCCTTGCTCGTACTCCCGGAAAATCTCGCCGTTGCGCACTTCGTTCTTGTCGGGAATGGGGGCGATACCGTACTTCGTCCGCAACTGGTGAACCGCCTGCCGGGAAATCCCGAATAATTTCCCGATCGCCTCGTCGGTCTTATACTTCTTCTGGAGTTTTTCCAGCTGTCCCTTGCTGATTCTGGCCATGAGCGCTCCGGGTAAGAGGTGAGTCGGCTCCCCTGCCATGATTGCAATGAATATATCTCCGGTTTCGGCGGAAAGCAAGATCCTCTTGCGCTTGTCTATTGACCTGAAGGCTCAGGCGTCTTCCGCTTTCCGTTTCAGCTCCGCGAGCACGTTCAGGGCGTCAAGGGGGGTGAGGGCGTCGACATCGAGTCCCCGCAGCCGCTCCAGGATGGCGGCGGCTCCCTCCGAAGGGCTTACCCGGCCGGAGGAGGCGAAGAGGCTCGTCTGCTCCGACGACGCGGCGGCCGTCATCTCGCCGCGCCGGGCGAGCATGGGGGTATGATCGGGCGAAAACTCCATGTTTTCGAGATTTGCGAGAATCTCCCTCGCCCGGATGATCACCTTCCGGGGAACGCCGGCGAGACGGGCGACCTGGATGCCGTACGAGTGGTCGCAGGAACCGTGATCGATCTTCCGGAGGAAAATGATCTGCTCGTTCCACTCCTTGACTTTCACGTGCACGTTCTTTATGCGCGAAAAGAGCAGGGCCATCTCGGTCAACTCATGATAGTGGGTCGCGAACAGGGTGCGGCACCGGCGGCCGGCCGTTTCGTGCAGATATTCTGCCACCGCCCAGGCGATCGAAATACCGTCGAAGGTCGAGGTTCCCCGGCCGACCTCGTCGAGGAGGACGAGGCTGCGGTCGGTGGCATTATTGAGGATGTTCGCCACTTCGATCATCTCGACGAGAAAGGTGGAGAGTCCCCGTGCCAGGCGGTCGGCGGCGCCCACCCTGGTAAAGAAGCGGTCGACCAGGCCGATCTGCGCAAAACTTGCCGGAACGAACGAGCCCATCTGCGCCATGATGCAGATGAGGGCGTTCTGCCGGAGGAAGGTCGATTTTCCCGCCATGTTCGGGCCGGTGATGAGCAGGATCTGCGACTCTCTCTTGATAAGGTCGAGGTCGTTGGGGACGAACGAGCCGCTCGCCACCATCCGCTCGACGACGGGATGCCTGCCGTCGCGAATGACCAGGTCGGGCTCGTCGATGATCACGGGCCGGCAGTAGTTGTACTCCGCGGCGACCTGGGCAAACGAGACGAGCACGTCGATCATTGCCACCGCCTCGGCGGCGGCGAGGATTCGCCCGCTCTCGGCCGCGACCGAGGCGCGCAGTGAGACGAAAAGCTCGTATTCGAGTGCCGAGAGGCGCTCCTCGGCGCCGAGAATGGTGTCTTCCATTTCCTTGAGCGCCGGGGTGACGAACCTTTCGCCGTTGGTCAATGTCTGTTTGCGGATATAATCGGCAGGCGCGCTTCCGGCATTGGCCCGGGAGATTTCGATGTAATACCCGAAAACGCGGTTGTACCCTACCTTGAGCGTCGAAATACCGGTGCGGCTCCGTTCGCTCTCCTGCAGCTTGCCGATCCACTGCTTACCGTTCGTCGCGGCGTCGCGGACGAGATCGAGCTCCGCGGATATGCCCGGCCGGATGATGCCGCCTTCCCGGATGGAGCTCGGCGGATTGTCGACGATGGTATCGCCGATCCTGGACGCCAGCGGCTCGAACTCCCGCAGCGCATCGCACGCCTTCGCCAGGAGCGGCGAGCCGCTCTCGGCGAGAAGCCGGATGATTGCCGGGAAGGCGACGAGCGAACTGCGCAGGCTCGCCAGGTCGCGCCCGCCGGCGCGTTCGAGGGAGATGCGGCTCATGAGCCTTTCGATATCCGCCACCCGTTTGAGGAGGAGCCCCAGTTCCGCCCGGCAGAAGGCATCCTTTTTCAGTCGTTCGACCGCGGTGAGCCGCTCGCCGATCGCATTGAGGTCACGGAGCGGCCGGGTGATGAACCGCTTGAGCAGGCGACCGCCCATCGCGGTGCCGGTTTTATCGAGCACCGACACGAGTGTTCCGTCCGCCTCGTCGCTCTGGAGCGGCTGCAGGAGTTCGAGGTTGCGGATCGTCGAGGGATCGAGTTCCGCGAATGTCGAGAGGGAGCGGAGCGTCATGGTGGAGATGTAACGCAGGTCGTTCTTCTTCTGCTCCTTCAGGTAGAGGAGCAGGGCGCCCGCCGCACATACCGCACCGGTTCGCGTTTCGAGGCCCCAGCCGTCGAGCGAGGCCACCTGAAAGTGATTCTTCAGGGCGGCCGAGGCGGTGTCCCAGGAGAATTTCCACTGGTCGAAGGGGGAGACCACGATCTTCCGGTAGCTTTCGGCATACGCCTTGGTAAAATAGTCGACTTCGGAAGCGGGCACGAGGAGTTCGCTCGGCCCCACGCGCATCATCTCGTGGACCATGGTTTCCGCATTCGCCTCCTCGACTTCGAACTGGCCGGTGGAGAGGTCGCACACGGCGGCGCCGATGGAGTCGTTCACCCGGCAGAGACTCATGATGAAGTTGTTGGCCTTCTCTTCGAGGAAGCACCCTTCGGTGGCGGTGCCGGCGGTGACGATTTCGATGATGTCGCGCTTGACGATCCCCTTTGCGGTCTTCGGGT
>CAZYYB010000095.1:0-12594 GCA_964651515.1 uncultured Fibrobacteraceae bacterium | reverse complement strand
CGATTTCCGGGAGTCTCGTTCTATCTCGTACCACGAGCCGATGATGGAAAGGGCAAAGACACCGTTGGCCGGGGCTTACCACTTGTGAACCGATTAATAACCCTTCAGCTTTTATTTATGGGAATACCAGCAGCTTATGCACGCTCGTCGAGCTTGTCCCGGCGACCGTGTCCTGCTGCTCGACGACCGCCCGGTAGCAGCCCGGCACGACGCTCTTCCCGGCGCTGTTTTTAAGCTGCCATTGCAGCCAGGCGGGCTGCCTGGCGAAGGTACCGCCCTGACTGGTGGCGGAGTTCGTCACCAGGTTGCCGTCGAGCGCGTAGATGCGCACGGATTGGATCCCGGCTCCCGCAAAGCGGATGAAGTTGTTCGGGGGAAGGCTTCCGGCGCCGCTCAGATGCGGGGGATTGGGGTAGATCGCCAGGGTGGTGCCGGTGGTGAAGGACCACGTGCCCGACCAGGCGCCGGTCCCGACGGCATCGGTCGCGTTGACACGCCAGTAGCAGGTGGCGGTGGGGGGAAGCCCGGTCGCGACGGAGGAGAGTGCGGTGATGCCCGATCGATTGACGAGCGGGTTCCCGAAGCCGGAGGAGGTGGCGACCTGTACGCCATAGGTCGTTGCGCCGGGCGAGGCATTCCACACCAGGCGTACCGACGTGCCCGCCAGCGCGCTTCCGTTGACCGGCTGGGAGAGGACGGGGGCCGGAGGGGTAACCGGGGCGCCCGCCTGGAAGGAAACCGTGGCATAGCCCGTTGAAACGGTATCGCCGTTGGTGACGACGACGACGACCTCGTTGCGGGTACTGAAGCCGGTGATGACGCAGGTTGCGTTACCGGCGGTGTCGAACGCCGCCGTCAAGACCGAATCCGGCAGGCCGGTGCCGAGCACTATGCAGGAAGCGGCCCATCGGGGATTGGGCACCGATGCCGCGGAGTCGGTACAGGCGAAGGTGATCGTGAGGGTATCGAAGGGAAGCGTCGTTGGTTTATAATCGAATATCTGCATGCCGTAGTGACCCACCGTTTTGGTCATCGACCAGGATTTGGCCCCCGAGTCCGGCGTCGTCGCCCACCAGGGCATCAACGCCGCGTCGAGATCGAACCGGGAGGTATCGGCGCGGATGCCCGTAAAGTAGCTTCCGGTAAAGAAACGGTTCAGGAGGCCGACCCAGGTGGTCGAGAAGGTCGAATCGCCCGATGTTTCGCGCAGGTCGGGGTCGAAGCCGGTCTCGACGGCATAGTTATTGAAAAACATCGAGCGGGGAAAGTCGATTTCGGGGGAGGGCGGCGCCTTTTCGTAGAGAAAGACGGTCAGGAGCGAGTTGGTGTAAACGTTGTTCTCGCCGTCGAAGAAGGACATGGTCGGCCCGGCGAAGAACGGCGGGACATACTGAAGCCAGTCTTTGATATAGTTGAAGCCGAGATGCTCCATCAGCACCGCGGTTCCCTCGATCCAGGCGAGGGGAAAATCGTCGAACTCCGCGTTGTTCCAGAGCATCGAGAACTGGATGCCGTGGAAGTTTTCATGGACGCAGGTAACGTGCGCTGCGTTTTCCGGGTGGAAATTATAATTCAGCGTGGAGTCCGGGTTCGCCCATATCGGGTCGGTCCAGTTGCCCCGGACCTCGCAGTGCGCGTAAAAACCCATTGACGATCCGGGAAAAGGCGCATCGGGAAAGGTCTGGCCATAGTACCCGTCCCCGGTCTCGACGCAGAAAAAATGGTAGCGGCTTGACGCTCCGCCATTTGAGGCCATGGACACCGGGTGGTGGAAACCGAAGCGTTTGACCTCCATCGACCAGGCGCTGTCGCACGAATAGGCGACCTGGTCGATGTAGTCCGGGATGCCGTTGGGGCCCGAGGTCCGGGTCGACCAGTTGGTGCTGTCCGTACCGAACCCCATGGTATCGGTGGCGTCGACCGCATCGGCCGAGTCGGGATTGGTGGTGTAGTAAATGACGTAGTGGCCGCCGGGGGAGAGGCAGGAGTCGTACCCCTGCGGGGTGGTCGAAACGGCGGCCTGGTAGAGCGCTAAAAAACTCGGGTCCAGGCTGTTCCATACCTTGGCGAGGGAGAGGAAATCGTCCTCCTGCGGCTTTTCGGCCGCGGGAAGCGCCCCGACAAAACGCGCACCCTTGATCCGGCTTTCGAGGTAGGGGCGGAGCCGCTGTTCGAATGCCTGGATGGCCGCGCGGGTAACGCCGTGCCGGAATTCGTTGGGCGCGGCTGGCGTCGGGGCGGTCATCCGGATCTTGGCTGAGGCGCTCCCGACAAGGCCGAACAGCAGTACGGCGGCCAGGAGGAGGCGATAGCGGAGGGACGATTCGGGGCGGAAGAAGTTCTGCAAGGGAAACTCGCTGTTCAATAGTCGGTCGATGGGAGACTTATTCCCGGATTAAATAAAATTACGTCTATATAAATACAATATTCTTGCCGGCTCCGAAGGTATTCCCTCGATCGGAGGGGCGGGGAGCCGTCCTGAAATAGCTTGCATTTATCCGACTCACCAACCATTTTATGCGGGGTTTGCCTCACTCTTTCAATAAGGATCGAAACGATGAAGATTGGTTTTCATGATTGTAACCTGGCCGAAGGAAAAACAAAGTACGACGATCGCCGCATGAACCTGCTCGTGGAAAAGTGCAACCCGAAGAAGGTGTCGCCCTACTACGTCGAATTCATGCGCGACGAGTTCACCAGGTCCGAGGCGGTGGTCGTCTCCCGCGGCTCCATCCTCGACCTCCTGGTCGACGACATCGAAAAGTGCGAGCGGCAGCTCGAAAATACCGGGGACGCCGCCCTGAAGGAGCTCTTCACACGATGCATTTCCCATCTCGAAACCGAGTCGCCGCTCTGCGACCTGGCGACCGCGGAGCCGGAGAAGGAGACGCTCCGCAGCATGAGCGTCCTGAGCCTCAAGCCCGTGGTCGTCCTCGACGGAGAAAAAACGACGACCGAGATCGTCGAATTGTGCCTCGATAAGGCCGGCATCGTTTTTTTCTACACGGTCGGCCCCAAGGAGGTCCACGCCTGGCCGACCGAAAAGGGGAGCGATATCGTGACCTGCGCCGGTCGCATCCATACCGATCTCGCCAAGGGGTTCATCAAGGGGGACATCGCCTCCTTCGACGACTTCATGTCGTGCCACAACTGGAACGATTGCGTGAAAAAGGGGCTGGTCAAGGTGGTCGACCGCGACTACACGATCAGGCCGGGGGACATCATCGAGATTCGATTCGCGCTGTAGGACCGGGGTGAAACTAAAGAGGCAGGCGATTGGTGTCACCTGCCTCTCAAGCACAAACTGAAGGGGCCCGGGTACTCTTCCACGACGCCTGGGTATTCTGGGGAAGCTCAGGCTCGCAGTGCACACAAGGGAGGTGCTTAGAGGTCTTCTGGTACCTTCATTACTGTTATCGGAAGTTCCTTATTCCGGCTTGAGAGTTATTTATCCGCTGCTTTTTCGAACTCCGCCGCAATACTTTCGAGCTGCGGATATTTACCGCGGCAGAGATTGAAAACCTCCCTCGCCTGCGCCGTTTTTCCGCAGGCCGCCGCCGATTCGAGCAGGTTAAGAAACGTATCCGGATCGGTCGGATTGAGCCTGATCGATTCCGCGAAGAGGCGGACCGCATCGTGCGGACGGTTTTGATAGAATGAGATGATGCCGAGTCCGCAGAATGCCCCGGCGCTCGGTCCCTCCTCGTCGTTTGATTTCAGGTAAAGCTCCATGGCCCTGCTCTCGTTACCGGCTTCGAGTTCCCGATCCGCCTCTTCGAGATGGGCGCTGCAGAGGCCGATCATCATCGCGCGATCGGAACGGTAAACCGCCGTCCCGAGGGATACCGCCTCATCGCGCAGGGTCCTGATCGTTTCAGGGGCGCCGCTTTGCAAAGCCTCGTCCAGGAGCGGGATTACTTCGGCCACCCGCCGGAGCTTGAGTCCCGCATCGAACAGGTTGGCGAGTGCATCCGCATAGTCCGGCCGCTGCTCCACCGACATCCGGAACATCGCGAATGCGTCTTGCCACTGCTTCTTTGCCCAGCAGATCATCCCCAAGTTGTTGAAGGCGCGATAATTCCCGGCATCGTTTTCGACGATCTCCCCGAGCAGGGCGGCGGCGGCGGAAAGGTCGCCGGAGGCGATAAACGCCTCGGCCTCCCGGTTTTTCCCGGCAAACTTTTCAGTAAACGGACCCGCGGTAGTGGTGGGGACCATACTTCTCCCTTTTGAAATGAATGGTGACTTTATATATTTCTAAATGTATCGGTCGGCTTTCGGGGTACC
Source organism: uncultured Fibrobacteraceae bacterium (assembly GCA_964651515.1). GTDB lineage: Bacteria > Fibrobacterota > Chitinivibrionia > Chitinivibrionales > Chitinispirillaceae > BOG-1184. The sequence continues at coordinate 8,307 of CAZYYB010000095.1, read as the reverse complement.
GGGAATTTTCTGCCTAGTATACAACTCTTTCCAGGGCGAGGGTAGGGTTTTGTTTTTCAAACGCTTAAAGTCCCCGGGGAGCGGGGGAGCGCAACTGCGGCACCGGAAGGTCGTTGCCGTCACCGCCCTGCTGGGCGCGCTCGTCGCTCCCGCCCTTGCGGGGGGCCCTCCTCTGCCCGGTCTCGACATCGTGGAAGTCGCCCCATCGAGAGCGGCCTACGCGCCGGGCGACACGGTCCTGCTCGGGCTCCGCCTGAAGATCCCCGCCGGGTACCACCTGTACGGGAACCCGCTGGGACCGGGAATCGGCAAACCGGTCGCCATCCGTATCGACGGTGCCGACGGGGTGGAGTGGCTCGACATTAAAATGGCGCCGGCCGAAAAGTTCTATCCCGAAACGGGCGACTGGGTGTGGGCCTGGGAGAAGGAGACCGCGTTCTTCCCCCGTGGAATTGCGCGCCGGGTCGGGGAGGAGCGGGGGGCGATCATCCTCGACGGCCTGATCTGCAACACCTCCTGTTTGCCGCTCCACGACTCGATCCCCTTTACACTCCTGGTCGATTCCGCCGCACCCCGGGGCGGGGCGTTTACCGCGAGCGGACAACTGCGTTCCCGGCTGGAGCGGTCGCGGCAAACCATGGCACCGGGCAGTCCGCCCCTGCCGGTCGCGGCATCGGCCGGCTCGCCCTTCGCCGCCATAAGGGGCGCCGGAACGTCCGTCCGCATCCCCGCCTGGAACTACCGTCCCCGCGAGACCGGGACGGGGTCCGGGCTCAGTTTTCTGCCCGCGCTGCTTCTGGCTTTCCTGGCCGGAATAATCCTGAACGCCATGCCCTGCGTGCTGCCGGTGCTCGGGATCAAAATCCTCTCCTTTGCGCAGGGGAGAAGCGGCAGCCGCGGCGAAACCCTGCTGCACAGCCTGGCCTTCGCCTCCGGCGTGATGGCGGTCTTCATGGCGCTTGCCGGCTTTACCGCCTTCGCGAACTACTCCTGGGGGGAGCATTTCCGGAACCCGTGGGCGCTCACCGGGCTCATTGCGCTCATCGTGGTGTTCGCGCTGGGGCTGTTCGATGTCTATACGCTCATCGTTCCGGCAGGGCTGTCGAATCTCCCGCAGGCAAGGAGAAAGGGGTTTTTCGGCGATTTTTTCCAGGGCATCGTTGCAACGCTCCTGGCCACCCCGTGCAGCGGCCCCTTCCTCGGCGCGGTGCTCGCCTGGTCGGTCACCCAGAGCCCTCCGATAATTTTCCTGGTATACGGGGCGCTGGGGCTGGGCATGGCCTTCCCCTACGTGCTCCTGTCATCCGACCGTTCGCTCGTGCGGTTGATCCCGCGTCCGGGCCCCTGGATGGAGGACGGCAAGCGGATCATGGGCTTTCTCCTCCTCGCCTTCGCGGCCTACCTTCTCGCCGGCCTGCCGGCGAAAAGGATTCCGGGGGTGGTCTTTTTCTGCGTGACCGTCGCCTTTTCGGTCGTGGTATTTGCGAGGTTAGCGCCCTGGCAGGCCTCTCTCCGGCGCAAACTCCTCGCGGCGCTCGCGGCCGCGGCGCTTTCGGCCGGCGGCTGGTATGTCGCCGCCGCCCTCTATCACCCGTCCCCGTCGATGCCGGACGCCTCCGGTTTGCAGCAGGGAATAGCCCCCGCCGGAGCTGCGGCCGCGTGGGTTCCGTTCGCCGCCGATTCGCTCCAGGGCGCGAATGCCGCGGGGCGGACGACAATCGTCGATTTCACGGCCGACTGGTGCCTCAACTGCCGGTATAATTTCATTACCGCGCTGAATACGCCGGAGGTGGTTGCGCTCATAAGGGAAAAGAACATCCTCGCCCTCAAGGTGGACCTGACCGCGCCGGATCCGACCGGCGATTCGCTCCTGCACAGCCTCGGCTCCCGAAGCCTGCCCTTCCTGGCCATCTTCCCCGGTAACAGGCCCGATGAACCGATCGTGATGCGCGATATCGTGCTGAAAAGCAGGTTACTGAAGGTACTGCGGCAGGTGAACTAGGTCGGCAATTCCATAAAAAAAAGGGGAGAGATTATTCATCCCTCCCCCCCGCTATTCACATCACTTCACTTTTACTGCTCCTGACACCAACTAGTCGTTATTCGGCGAAGACCTTCAGGCGGCCGCGCAGATAGGAGTGTTTCAGGCGATGGATCGCCTTCTCCTTGATCTGCCGTACCCGCTCCCGTGAAAGGTTGAGCTGCGATCCGATTTCGTCGAGCGTGTGCGTCGTTTCGACGCCCAGGCCGAAATAGAGCTTCAGGACATCGCGCTCCCGGTCCTCCAGTGCATCGAGAATCCGGTTCACTCCCTCCTGCCGGGAGATCTCTATGAGGCGATTATCGGGCATTTCCTGGTCCTCGTCGCGGAGGATGTCGATAAGCTCCGAACCGTCTTCATCCTTCACCGGCGAGTCGAGCGAAACCGCCCGGTTGCCGATAGACTGAATGGTCAGGACCTCTTCTCGCCCCACTCCCATCTCCTGGGCGATCTCATCGGTAGAGGGCTGACGGCGATATTTCTGTTCGAGCCGGTTCTGGGTGGTCCGGACGCGATGAATCACGCCGATCCGGTGAAGCGGAATCCTGGTGATACGCGACCGGTCGGCGAGCGCGCGCAGAATGCTCTGCCGGATCCACCATACCGCATAGGAGATAAACTTGAAGTTTTTCTTTTCGTCGAATCGCTTTGCCGCCTTAATGAGGCCGATGTTGCCTTCGCTTATCAGCTCGCTCAGGGGGAGCCCCTGATTCTGATACTTGCGGGCCACGCTGACGGCGAATCGAAGATTTGCCTTCACCAGGGTATCGAGCGCCTTTTTGTCGCCTTTTTTGATGCGGGCGGCCAGGGTTGCCTCGTCTTCGCTGGAGAGGGTCTTGTGCTTGGCTATATCCTTCAGATAGAGCTCAAGCGCGGTATCGTCGGGGACAATTACATTTTTGTCAATTACCATTGGTTTATCTCCCGTTAGAATTCAATTAAATTTCGTATTAATTGAAAAATTATTGTGCAGCGAATAAAAAAAGCGACCTGAGATGCGGCTTTAACAAAAGGCGAACAAAACCGGTACTATTCAATACGTTACCGCGCATTTTCCTGGAGAAACACCGTTTCAGAGGTCGCACAAATATAAATAATGGCGGAGGAGGGGGGAAAGAAATATATTTGATCGCCAAAAAAAAGAGGGGAGCGAATCGGAGGGCTATTGTGCCATGCTACACTTCTGTTTTTTCGCAGAGGCCCCGGGGGTGACCCGGCTCGGCCATCCAAAGGCATTCGCCTTTTTATTGCCCCGAGCTCGCCGCTCCCACTACCCCTCTCCTCTGCCGTCCCGCCTCATAGAGCAGCACCGCCCCGGCCGCCGACACGTTGAGCGACTCCGCCTGCCGTCGGATCGGGATCGAGGCAAACGCGGTGCAGAGTTTTTCGAGGTAGGGCGGGATCCCGCGATGCTCCCCGCCAAGGATGATGATGGTCGGGCCGGTGAGGTCGAGCGCATCGGGAGGGGCGCCCTTTCCCGCATGCGCGCCGACGACCGAAAAGCCGAGGGCCGCATAGTTGCCGACGATGCCCTCCAGGTTCTTGGGCCGCAGGATGGTCAGGTGCTCGACCATTCCCGCCGAGCTCTTGGCGGCGGCCGGGGAGAGCGGGGAGGTGTGTTTACGTTCAAGAAACATCGCGTCGGCGCCGAAGGCGACGCACGACCTGATGAGGGCGCCGAGGTTGCCGGGATCCTCGATCGATGCGGCAAGAACAAAAAGCGGCGCTTTTTTCCCCGCCATCTTTTCCGTCAGCTCTTCCGGCGAGCAGTAGGGCTGGACGCTGCACACCGCAACCACGCCCTGGTGCTTGTCCGACCCGGCCATCTGGTCCAGGCGCGGCAGCGGCACGAGGTTATAGGCGAGCCGCTCCCTGCGGCAGATCTTCATGAGATTGAAAATGAGCGACGATCGTTTGCCGTTGTCGAAATAGATATGATCGATCGCTTCGAGACGCTCCTTGAGCAGCTCTTCGACGGCATGAATGCCGTAAACGACGGTTTCGGATTGTTCCATAGGGTTCCGGTAAAGGGTGCGGGATTGGTCCGCGAAGAGAGCGATTTTCAGCCGTTCGCCGCGGGCCCGGGATAGTTTTTTTATCGGCTTCTAATATATTTTCATTCTGCTGCCGGGGCCAACTGATTCCCGCCACGATCGAACTCCCGACCGAGGCGGAATGCAGTGGGGGGCGGGAGCACGAGTACCCTCGACGAAAGGACCTTCCATGGATTTTTTCAGCGGACCGCACATTATCATAATCGTTTTGATCATCGTTCTCCTTTTCGGATCAAAAAAAATTCCCGACCTCGCTAAAAATCTCGGGCAGGGGATCAAGGAGTTTAAGAAAGCCTCCTCCGAGGCGCAGAAAGAGGCCGAACTCCCGGCTCAAAAACCCGCCGTTCCCCTCGAAAAGCCCGAAAACAAGGATATTCCCAAAGCGTGATGCCCGAAGCCGGCGAGATGTCGTTTCTCGACCACCTCGAAGAGTTGCGGTGGCGAATAGTAAAGATGGCGATTGCCCTGGTCGTGGGGGCGATTCCCTGCGGGTTTTTCTGGAAAAGAATTTTTGACGTGATCATGGTGTATCCCCTCCGGTTTGCCAATCCGATGCCGAAGCTCATCGTCACCACGCCCATGGAAGCGGTGATGCTGAGTTTTAAAATCGCTTTCGGAGGCGGGTTCGTGCTTGCCGCGCCGGTGATTTTCTATCAAGCGTGGAAGTTCGTCGCGCCCGGCCTTTTCCCGAAGGAGAAGAGAATCGTTCTGCCGACGGTCGTCGCATCGAGCGTGTCGTTTCTCTGCGGGATCGCCTTCTGCTATGCCGTGCTGCCGTATCTCTTTCGCACGCTCACCTCGTATGCGGGCACCCGTCTCGATCCGCTGTTCAAGATAGACGACTATTTCGGTTTCATTCTCCAGCTTACCATCGCCTTCGGGCTCGTCTTCGAACTGCCGGTCGCCTCGTTCGTGTGTACCCGGCTCGGGATCATTACCCCGAAATTCCTGATCAAGCATATCCGCATCGCCATCGTGCTGATTTTCGTGGTCGCGGGGGTCCTGACGCCGCCCGACGTGTTTTCGCAGATTGTCATGGCGCTGCCGCTCATGGTTCTGTATGCCCTGAGCATCGGCAGCTCCTACCTTGCCCTGAGGAAGCGATAATGGGATTAGGTTTTTCGCACATCCTCCTGGTCCTGGTGCTCATCCTTGTTTTTTTCGGCTCCAAGGAGCTGCCGAAATTCATCAGGGATGCCGCCCGGATGCTGGCCAATATTCGCCGGTATACCGATAAGGTGCGGCACGAGCTTGATGCCATGGCGTTGACCGTTACCGCAGCCGTGCCGGCCGCAAGCTCCCCCGGCGCGGAGATCCCGCAGCCAAAGTCACCAAAGCAGCTCCTGCGCGAAAAGTTCAGCGCCGGGCGGAAGAGCATTTCGCCCGAAGAGCGTACGGCAAAATCGGACCTGATCCGGCGGCATCTTCTGGACTGCCCGCAGATGAAGGCGGCGGACGCGATCATGATCTACATCGAAATGGGCGCCGAGGTGGAAACGCGCGAAACGATCCGGGAGCTGCTGCGGCTGGGCAAGCGGGTCGTCGTTCCCTACTGCAAGCGGGGCGTGAGCACCATGGGCATCGGTGAAATAACCGACCTTGACAGGAGTGTCGTCATCGGAGAAACCCGTTCCCCGGAGCCTCTTCCCGAATTGCGGGATCGGTTCTATCGCAGCGACCTCCACCTTATCGTCTGTCCGGGCGTCGCGTTCGACCGGTACGGCGGCAGGCTCGGCCGCGGCAGGGCCTACTACGATAACTTCCTTCGTGAGCTGAAGGGCAAGCTGCCCATCCTGGGACTGGCCTATGACTGCCAGATCAATGACGAGCGCCTCCCTTTTTCGTATTCGGATATTGCCATGGACCAGGTCATCACCGAAAGCGGCTTTCTGCTTACCCGCGATGAGGATGGAAATATTTTCGATTCACGCGGTCCGATTCCCGGCTCCGGACCCGTTGCCGGATAACTGTTCTTCAAATTTCGGCGGCTCTCTATGATTGCAACCACTCTCCTCCTTTTCGTTGCAGCCGCACTCCTCCCGGTCGCCATCGTTATCTTCACTCCCTTCGGGTGCACGGCGGATTTTGCCCGCTCCCCCGGCCGGGGGAGCGGGAGCGTCGTCCTGCACTGGCTCAGCCCGCGGCTGGTCAGGTTTACCGTCGATGTCGGGCAGGGCGGCGGAACGCTTTTTATTCTGGGATGGTCGCGCAGGATCTAAGGGGTGCGGGAACCGGAACCGTCGACGGCGGGCGCACATCCGCCGGCGGCTGCCGGGAGGACGGCCGCCCCTGAAAAGAAGGCGTCCGACAAGTTAGACCTGTCGGACGGGTCCGACGAGTCCGACAAGTCAGACCCGCCTGCCTCGCCTTCGGCGAGAGTGTCCCGGCTGCATCGCTGGATGTTCGTATTCCGAAAGGTAAAAAAAATCCTGGCGATTCTCTTCGATCCCCGCCTGTCCGGGCGAACGATCCGCTGGTTGCGGCGCGATCTCAACCTGCTGCTGCATCTGGTCAGGATTCACCATATCCGCCTTACGGTCACCGCGGGGGTCGGCGATCCGGCCGAAACCGGCATGCTCTACGGATGGTATATCGCCCTGCGGGACGTGGTCCTTAGCCGAAGGCCGCACATAACCATCAGGTTCGATCCTTATTTCGGCGGCACCATGCTTGAGGCGGAGGGGAGCATCGGGGTAACCTGTTCCATTGCGCGCCTGTTGCTTGCCGGATCGGTCGTTCTCATCGGCTTTCCCTGGCTGACCTTCCTTAGCGCGTGGAGGAGACTCGGCAAGGTGCGCCGCGAACCGATGCCCACTGCCGGGGAGGCGGTCACATGATAACGCCGCTCGACGGACTCGCCGAATCGATCGGCGCGGGAACGCGACGCTCCCTGCGCAAGGTCGGGGAGGCGGGGGGCTTTACCGGGCGCATTCTGCTTGCCGCGCCGTCGGCGGTCTTGAAGTTCCATCTCATCGTCGAACAGATGATGCTCATGGGGGTCAACACGATCCCGGTCGTGCTTTTGACCTCGGTTTTCGTCGGGACGATCAGCGCATGGCAGGCGCACTACCTTTTTGCCGGCGTGATTCCGTCCACCTATCTCGGTACCGCGGTCGGTAAGGCCGTATTCACCGAACTGGGACCGGTGCTCACGGCGCTGGTGGTGACCGGCCGCGTGGGAGCGAAGCTGGCCGCCGAACTGGGGACCATGCGCGTCACCGAACAGATGGATGCCATGGTGACCCTGTCACTGGATCCCTACCGCTACCTCCTCGCCCCGCGATTGCTGGCCGGCGCGGTGATGACACCGGTTCTCACCATTTTTTCCGCGTTTTTTGCCATTCTCAGCGCACAGTTGTTATCCCAGGTTACCATGGGACTTTACCCGTCGGCATTTTATCACGGTCTCCGCCTCTTTTTCAAGGTGACCGATGTCGAGATCTGCCTGGTCAAGTCGTTCATCTTCGGGACGATTATCGCACTGTGCGGCTGCTATTTCGGCTTCATGGCACGGGGGGGCGCCGTGGGGGTGGGGGAGGCGACAAAGAGGGCGGTCGTCGCCGCTATGGTGCTGATTCTTATAGCAAATCTGATCGTGGTTAAAGTAATACTTTAAGATAAAAGGCTTCAGGCTTCAGACCTCAGGCTTCAGGGAAATAAAAAAGCAGGCTTCTGAAAAAGAAAAAAATAAAAGTCTGACTTTATGAAAGGGCACTTAAAGTTAGGAAATAATGGGAGGTTACCGGGGAGAAGTACGGGAGATCGAAGGTTCCTGAACGCGAATGTTTTTGAATTTCCTGAAGTCTGAGGTCTGAAGTCTGAAGCCTATCTTTTGAATTTCCTGAAGCCTGAAGCCTGAAGTCTGAAGCCTATCTTTATAAAATTAGTCCCGAGGGGAATTGAACCCCTGTTGCAAGAATGAAAATCTTGAGTCCTAACCACTAGACGACGGGACCGCAAACGGCTGTAAAATATACATCGCTGCCCGAGAACTGTCCAGAGGGACGATCGACCCGATGGCGCAAACGGTGCGGATCATCGGCATCGAAAAGGGAATTTGGTCCGGCCGGTGGAATAAGGTATTTTCTTTAAACTTTATTCGGTCGACGATTGCATTGCCGTCCCCGTGCCGGTACCGAAGGGAATGTGACGCGACAATGAGGGCCAGGCCCTGCGCAACTAAAGGCTGTGAACCCCGCCAGGCCTGGAAGG
>CAZYYB010000094.1:0-12682 GCA_964651515.1 uncultured Fibrobacteraceae bacterium | reverse complement strand
GGCGGCAATTCCGAATTCCTGTTCGTGGGTTCCGGCGTGAGCGGCCAGCCGGGAACCAGGGCGGGCAGGGTGTCTTCGAGCCATGCCATGGTTTTGTACGCCGACACCTTGCGCACCTCGTAATCCTTGAAGACGATATCGAGGTAGGCCTTGTTGCTTTCCGCTTCACTGCTCGACATCCGCGAGGACTTGCCCGAGCCGACGATGGCGACGATCGACTGGACCGAGGCGATCGTCGGCGGCATGGCCATGGCGATCCGTTCCGGAACCTGCAGCGTGGCGTCGGTGATGCCGAGGTCCTGGGAGAGCGGGCCCTCGATCTGGACCGAAGCGACATCCGGCTCGCTGATCGGAAAGAAGACCACCCCGGGCCCGAATTTTCCATACGCCATGATGCCGGAAATCACGAAGAGGGCGCAGGCGCCGGCCAGTATCCACGGGTGGTGGAGCACCATGCGCAGCGTTTTCCGGTAGAGATCCTTGAAGCGTTCGAATCCCTGCTTTGAGCCGCCCTCGGCATTACGGGCATCCTTGACCGTCATGGTGAGCGAGGCGAAGACCGGGTTGAAGATGAAGGCGACGAAGAGCGATCCCGACAGGGTGATGCCCACGGTGATGGGCAGGTACTTCATGAAGTCGCCCATGATGCCGGGCATCCAGAGGACCGGCGCAAACGCGGCCACCGTGGTAAGCGTTGCGGTGAAGACCGGGACCATTACCTCCCGCGTCCCGTCAAGTGCCGCCTGGAAACGGTTTTTGCCCATCGTCAGATGGCGGAATATGTTTTCGACCACCACGATGCCGTCGTCGACGAGCATCCCGAGCGCCATGACGAGCGAGAAGAGGACGACCATGTTGAGCGTCACGCCCATGTAGCTGAGGACGATGAACCCCATGGCCATGGAAAAGGGAATGGCGGTGGAAATGAACATCGAGTTGCGCACGCCCAGGAAGAAGCTTAAGACCAGGAGCACGAGCAGGATTCCCATGAGCAGGTGGTTCTGCAGTTCATCGACCATCTGGCGGATGCTTTTCGACATATCGTAGGTGATCTCGTAGTGCGTTCCCGCGGGCCAGCGCGTCTGTTCCTGGTCAAGAATTTTTTTCGCCTCGTCGACGATCCGGACGATGTCCTCGCCGGTTCTCTTGGCAATGGTCACGGTGAGGGACGGCTTGCCGTTGATGCGCGAGATCGACTGGCGGTCGCGGGTATAGGTATACGAGACATGCGCCACGTCCCGGACACGGATGATCTTGTCGTCCATGGAGCGCACCACGAGGTCGTTGAACTCGTCGGGATTGGTCAGTTCGCCGGTCACCTTGATCGAGAAGCGGAAGCCCGAGGCGATCAGCGTGCCTCCCGGAATGTTCGTATGCTGCGTGGAAATCGCCTTGGAGATATCCGAAAGGGTAAGCCCGTACTGATGGAGCAGCGCGGGATCGGCATCGATGGCGATCTCCTTGTCCTGCTTTCCCTGTATCTTGACTTCGAGGACTCCGGGAATCTTTTCCAGCCGGTCCTTCAGGTTGGTCGCCAGCGCGTCGAGGCGCTCGATATCGTAGTCCGCCGAAAGGGCGATATTCACGATGGGGATGGATGAAAAGTTAAGTTCCTCGGTGACCGGCGCATCGGCATCGGCGGGCAGGTCGGGCTTGGCCTGGTCCACCTTGTCCTTGACACGGCGCAGGGCGTCCTCAACCTTGACAGAGGGGTTGAATTCAAGGAAGATGTTGGAAAAACTCTCGTCCGACGAACTGGTCATCTGCTTGACACCATCGATGCCGTCGAGCTTGTCCTCGATTTTCTGCGTGATGAGGTTCTCGACCTCCGGAGGGTTGGCGCCGCGGTAGACGGTGGTCACGAATATGTAGGGGATTTTAATTTCCGGGAACGACTCCCGCCGCATGCCGGTAAAACTCACCAGCCCGCTGATGAAGAGGATCACCGCAAGAACGATCACCGAAACCGGATTTTTAAGTGCAAACTTTGTCATGAGGAACGCTCCCTTACTGCGCAGGTATGCCGGCGCGCGGGCCGGCTTATTTAACGACGCTCAAGGTGTACCGACCGGGGGACCCTAATTGTAATGAACCCTGGTCCCTTCGCTGACCTGGAATGCCCCGGTGACGATGAGCTTGTCGCCGGCGGACAACCCCTCGGTGATCATCGAGCTGTCGCCCGACGTCGCCCCGACCTGCACGATCCGCTGATGCGCGACGCCGTTCTCCACCACCATGGCCGAAATGCCGTTCTGCAATCGGACAAGCGCGGTGGAGGGAATGACGACGGCCTTCTCGTAGCGATGCCGCAGGACACTGGCGCGGCCCACCATGCCCGGCCGCAGCGTTCCGTCACGGTTGGGTACCACGATACGCGCGGTCACCGTCCGCGATCGGGAATCCACGGCAAGGTCGCAGCTTGCGAGCCTGCCCTCATAGGTCTGCTCCGGGCGCTGCAAAAGATGGAATTCGGTCTTCATGCCCGGCGTATAACTGAAGGCTTCGGATTCGGGAATGGCGATGACGGCCTGCAACTGGTCGATGCGGGAGACCCGGAGCGTCGCCGTTCCGGGCGCAACGGTCTGGAACCGGTCGATCTGGCGACTCGTGATGATGCCGTCGAACGGCGCCTGGCACTGCGCCTCTTCGAGGGTCCGCTGGGCGGCGGCAAGCCCCATGCGCGCATTCTGGTAGGCGAGGTTCGCGGCATCGAGCGCGGAGCGGCCGAGCGACCCGTTTGCGACGTTCGCCCTGGCCCGTTCGAGGTCGCCGCTCGCGACGTCGACCTGGGCCTTCGCCGCTTCGAACGACGCTTCGTACCGGTCGCCGTCGATATCGCAGAGCGCTTCCCCGGTTTTGAACCGGGTCCCCACCTCTTTGAGCCAGTTGACCCGGCCGCCCATTGCCGGCGCGGAGAGTGTGGCGTCTTCGATGCCGCGCAGCTCGGCCGAGTAGCTGCCCCAGTCCTCAAACTGCCGTTCGTTAACTTCGGCGACGACCACCGCCACTCCGGCCGAATCGGTCGCGGTTTTCCCTGCGCTTCCGGCAGCCGCTCCTTTTCCCCGGCACCCTGCGGTGGTGAAGCATAGCGCGGCAAAAAGCGCGGACGCCGCTACGGTAAGCATGGTTCTTCCCGATGGCACTTTCATTGTTCCTCCTGATGTATGGTAACGATATCATTTCCCATGGCAACGCGCAGGGCGGCCCGGCTGCGCAGCCGGCGGTACTTGGCATTGGTCAGCCCAAGCTCAGCCTGCTGCAACGTTTCGTCGGCGAGCAGGAGGTCGGCGAATTTCCCGCTGCCCTGCTTGAAATCGCTGTTGGTAAGGTCGTAGCTTTCCTGTGCGGAATGGAAGGACTCCTCCGAGGCGGCGTAATTGCTGTCGGCCGCGCTGCACTCGGCTATTGCGGAGCGGATCTCGATCTCGATACCCTTCGCCGCCTGGCCGTAGGCGATGTCCAGCTTCTCCGCGTCGGACAAGTACTGCGCGGCCTTGGCGCTGTTCGAAAATCCGTCGAAGAGCGTCCACTGGGCGCCGACGCCGACGGTCCAGTTAAACGTGCTCGGTATATTGAAAATCGATGAATTTGTTTGAAACTTCGACCAGCCTGCCGATCCCACGGCCGCGATGGAGGGGAGGTAGTTGGCCCGGTAGATTTTCGCCCCGTTTTTATTCGCATCGCTTATGAGCCGGAGCGCCTTGAGGTCGGTACGATGGGCAATCGCGAACTTAATCGCCTCGTCGGCCGGGGGCGGGGGAGTGCCGAGGAGCGAGGCGGGTATCCGCAGCGTATCGAGCGGCGTGGAATCGGTAAGGCTTTCGCCCATGAACATATTCAGGTTCATCCGTGCGGTAAAGGCATCACGCCTTGCGATGATGGCAGCGGCGTTCTGCCGCGCGACGTCGGCCTTGACGGCGAGGATCTGGCTTTTACTGCCCGAGCCAAGCTCGAAGTTCCGCTCCTGGAAGGCGTTGACCTCTTTTTTGCGCGCGACCGCACTCTCCGCGATGGTCCCCATCTTCGCTGCCACGACCGCATTGGAAAAGGCGTCGAAGGCGGCCAGTTGCAGGGTCTGAAGATTTCTCGCGTAGGTGCTCCGTGTCGACTGGTCGTACTGGTGCGCGATCTTTATCGCGGTGCCGATCTTCCCGAACGTATAAATCGGCTGGGTAACGCTCAGATTGGCGCTGTAGATAGTCGAGGTCAAGGGTTGAGAAAATTCTGAACCTAAACCATTCAGCTCATTCCAAAGTACGGCTACGGTATCAATGGGGGCTTGAGGACCCGTCGCTGCCGCTACCTCCTGATGTTTTACCTGCTGAGTGCCCGCATTATCAATCACCCCCGCATCGGGCTGGCTGCTCGAAGCGGAGCCTGAACCGGAACCTGAACTTGAACTGCCGAAGAGAGACCCATGGCTCAAGGCCGTGGTGGCCGATGCCGATAGGGTCGGGTAGGCGTGCGACCACCCCTGCCGGACATTCTGCTCGGACTTTTTTATCGTCTGCCGCATCATCTTCACCGAGTCGCTGTTTGCGCACACCTCCCGTATCGCCTGCTCGATGCTTACTTCCTGCGCGGCGGCGGTGCCGGTGAATCCACACAGAAAGGCGGACCAGATAACCGTCTGCAAAAGCTTTCTCATAGTGTTCCTCATGAAGGTTCCCTTACGACTGAAGTAGTCCCGACCGGGGTGCAGCCGAGACCGTTTGCCATAAATGCAAGGAGCTGGCCTATTTCCTGATCGGCATCGCCCATGCGCCCGGTTAATTTCCATTGATAAATGACTCCCCGTACGAGGGCGCTGAGATAGTTGGCAAGCTGGACATCGCCCACCGGAGTCGCAATCTCTCCGCGCTGCCGGGCGATCCTGATGAGCGCAACCTGCTGGTCGAGGATGCGGCTGAATCTCTTCGGCAACTCCTCGAAAAGCCGTCGGTGCTTTTCAGAGATATTTTCGCGTTGAAAATTGCAGGTGGACTGGAATTGCGCCACGGAGAGCAGCACGGCGAAATTTGCGCCGAAGAAGCCGAAGGTGGTTTTCAGCATTGCTTCAAGGTTTTTCAAAAAACTAAATTCCGGATTGAGGGCGACCGCAAGCTGGGCGCAGAGTTTTTCGAGGTCGCGGACGGCCAGGCTGAGGAATATCTCCTCCTTATCGGCATAGTAGGAGTAGAGGGCAGCCTTGGAAAAGCCTGCCGCTACCGCGATATCTTCGAGCCGTGCCTCTGAAAAACTCTTATCCGAGAACACCTTCTGGGCCGCATTCAGGATCAGACCGGTCTTCGCCTCCCGGATAGCCTGCTCTCTAATGACTTTAGCATCCATACTTGTACCCTTCGGGTGATTTTATTGACTTCAAAGTTAATATAATATATTTTGAGTCATAATACAAATTATTTATTCATAAAATAACCGTGAAGGGTAATCGATTGTTAAAATAGTTTTCTATTTTATCGGCCGGATTAGTATTCTATAAGAGATAGGTTTATTGGAGATCCGGGCATCAAAATTTAACGGGGAGGCGATGTGAAAATGGGCTTTCTTTTTTCCGGCGTGTTCTGGGGCATAGTTCTTATATTACTCGGGTTTTCAGTTATCATCAATCTCGTTTTCCACATTCATCTCCCGCTTTTTCGAATTTTTTTCGCCCTGTTTCTTATTTATCTGGGGCTGCGGATCATGGCGGGAGGGGGCTTTTACCATCACCCCTCCTGTGGAAACCGCGGGAGCACGATCGCCTTCAGCGATGCGACGATTGCCTCGGATGCAGGTGACGGCGAGTTCAACATTATTTTCGCCAAAGGGGTGGTCGAGGCGGGATCGATTTTTTCCGCCGACCCCCATCGGCGAAGCCTGAGAATCACTACGGTATTCGGCAATACGCTGGTCCGCACCCCGAAGAATCTGCCCGTCATTATCCGGACAACCTCGGCGTTCGGTGGGATTACCCTGCCCGACGGCTCCACCAGCGCCTTCGGCGAAACGATATATAAGAATGATTCCTGCAGATCGGCGACCGACTCGTCGACGGCAAGAACCATCCTTATCAACGTTGTTTTCGGGGCGTGCCGGATCGAGGAGCGGTAGCGCCTTTCAACCGCTCCGGAGGGAGGCTTATCCGGCAGAGGCGTATGGGTTCGCCTCTGCCGTTAAAACGCCGGATCAGGCATGAAATCCGGAAGCCAGGAAATAATAAACCTCGTTGGCCCGCAGCTCTTTTTTGAACTCCGACACGCAGGTATCCTTATTAATATGCAGGAACTCGATGTTCGCCATCTCGGAAAAGTCTTCGAGATGCTCCGCCGTCACCGCCCGGCTGTACCCGCTGTGGTGGGCTCCGCCGGCCAGTATCCACGCCGCGGCAGCGGTCTTGAGATCGGGCTTCGGGAGCCATACGACTCGGGCAACCGGCAGCCTGGCGAGCGGTGCCGTGGGAGGCACGACCTCGATATCATTCGCAACCATGCGGAAACGGTTACCAAGATCTATGAGCGAGGCTACCACGGCCGGGCCGGTACTGCCGTCGAAAACGAGACGGGCGGGGTCGGCTTTGCCGCCGATTCCGAGCGGGTGGACTTCCAGGCTTGGCTTGCCGCTCGCGATGGTGGGACAGACTTCAAGCATATGGGCGCCGAGCACCTTCTGGTCCCGCTCGCTGAAATCGTAGGTGTAATCTTCCATGAATGAGGTCCCGCCGCCGATACCTTCGCTCATCACTTTCATCGAACGCACGAGAGCGGCGGTTTTCCAATCCCCTTCGGCACCGAATCCATAGCCCTCGGCCATCAGACGCTGCACGGCGAGACCCGGGAGCTGAACGAGGCCATGAAGATCCTCGAAGGTAGTGGTGAAAGCCTTGAATCCGCCGTTTTCAAGGAAATTTCGCATGCCGATCTCGATGCGGGCGGCTTCGAGGATCGACTTCCGGGTCGGATCGTCGGTTGTCGGAATGGCGTAACGGTCGTGATATTCCTTCGCCAGCGCGGCAATTTCCGCATCCGTGACCTTCCCGACATAGCGCACCAGGTCGCCGACCCCGTAGCCGTTTACCGAGTAGCCGAGGCGAATCTGCGCTTCGACCTTGTCGCCTTCGGTCACCGCGACTTCCCGCATATTATCGCCAAACCGGGCAATGCGCATCCCCTGGGAGTCATCCCATGCGGAGGCTGCGCGAGCCCACACCCCGATCCTGGCGAGAAC
Source organism: uncultured Fibrobacteraceae bacterium (assembly GCA_964651515.1). Lineage (GTDB taxonomy): Bacteria > Fibrobacterota > Chitinivibrionia > Chitinivibrionales > Chitinispirillaceae > BOG-1184. The sequence goes on along the minus strand of CAZYYB010000094.1, from coordinate 5,476 downwards.
ATCTCCGTCCTGCCAGAACCCGACGATGACCTTCCGATTCAATCGCATCCGGCTTCCGATGAAACCGAACTCCCTGTCGCCGTGAGCCGCCTGGTTGAGATTCATGAAGTCCATATCGATGGTACTCCAGGGGAGATCTCTATTGAATTGCGTATGCAGGTGCACAAGGGGCTTGTTGAGGAGGGCGAGCCCCCTGATCCACATCTTCGCCGGGGAGAAGGTGTGCATCCAGGTAACCAGCCCGATACACGCCGCCGAGGAGTTGGCCTCTTTGCAAAGATGGTAGATGTCGTCCGGCGTCGTCATAACCGGCTTAAAAACCACCGGAAAGGGGATTGCCGCCGATTTCGAAAGAAACTGAACGATCTGTTTCGAGTTTTCCGCCACCTGCCTGAGAGCCTGCTCACCGTAGAGATGTTGACTGCCCGTTACGAACCAGATTTCTTTTGCACCGCCGGCTATGCCCATGTAACCTCCGATTTTATAATGTGTTTGGGGACATTTCCCGTGACTGGATTGTGCCATTATTTGTAAATAATCGTAAATATTTTTGGCGAATTGGCAATAATGTAGTAAATTTAATTAGAAGGTATAAAATAATAACGGTTCAAAAGCAATACAAAAATAAAAAATCTGCTCGTAACCCGATCCGGTGATGCAAGCGGGGCAGGAAGAGCCTTTCATGCTTTTTAACGGAGGTGCTATGCGACAAAAGGTTCGCGGTCTTATTTTATTCCTGGCATTTTTCGCTTGCGCGTCTTCATTTGCCATCACGGCGGGGAAATTCAGCTACACGGGCGCTCCGGAAGATTATAACGGCGACACCATGAAGGTGAACGATACCATGGTCGCGATGTCGAACCAGGTCTTCGTTAAAAGCCAGACGCTTATCGATTCAATCCCGGATACCCCCTGTGTTTTCTTCGTCATCGACAACTCGCCCAGCATGTCATTTGCAAATGGCGGGCTCCCGCTGAGCGACACGAACGGCTATCGCTACAAGGTGGCCAACGCCATGATCGATACGCTCTATAAGCATTATCCTTCGGCGCAGGTCGGGTTTGCCGTTTTCGATTCCGCGCTCGATTTCAGCACCACCCTCGATCCCACCGTCATGAGCGCCCTGCCGGCGCCCAACCAGAATATGGGTGCCTATATGAAGCTTCTCACCCTGAACGGCAGCTACGAAGGGACTACCGGTCTTGCTCTCGCGCACAAGTACCTGCACGATTCGCTGATCACCCTTCCCTCGAGCGTAAAGACACAGTTTGCAACGACCGTAAATCAGGCCTGGGACCTCGTCTACAACCAGCATCGCTGGCGGGGCAGTACCAACATCGACGTCGGGTTCGCCGCCGCAAAAAATGCCATGCTCCTGGCGACGCACCCGAAGCAGGATCAGTATGTCGTCTTCCAGTCGGACGGCGCTTCGAACTGCTGCGGCTCTACCGTCTGGGGCTTTGTGACCCCCGGGGACTCGATGCCCACGACCTTTACCGTTTATTACAACCGGGACAGCATTGCCGCCGTGCCCGATATCGACAGCATGACGAAAATGACGACCAACATCCGGAATGACGGGTATTCGGTCAATAATCCCCGCAGTAATTTATGGCCTTTCCTGGTCAGTACCTATTCGTCGCTCCTGAATTTTTTAATGAACAATGTTTACTCGGCAATCGCCACCTCATCGCTCGCCGGACCGTCCAGCATTACCATAGGAACCCAGACCGCCACCTCATGGATCGACTCCTCCTTTTCGTTTGGCACCCTTTTCCCGCTCACCGGGCCGGTAACGCCATTCACGTACAACATCAATTACCAGCTTGCCGTCAACGGTACCGTTTTAAAGGATACGACGCATATAGTCAATTTTGACGTCGCCCGCACGGCGGGGGTGTCCATGGATACCACGAAATTCCAAATCCAGCGATGGGACCGGGCTCTGGCTTTCCGCTACAACGGCGCACCGGTTTCGGCGATTACCGACCAGATGGATTCGGTGGAACTCCGGTTCGGCTACTCGCCGGGAACCGCGAATTACGGCTACAGCTCGGTGCAGGTGCAGCTTGCCACCCGTTCCGGAGCGCAGACCGACAGTGAATTCTATACCCTGTCGCGGGTCGGAACGACCGATACGTTTTCGGTCAAATTCAAGGACACCACCGTGGTTCCTCCGGTGAAGGGTGACGGCGTTCTGGAGCACACCTCACCCGTCGATACCATCGTGGCAATCTTCCGTAACCATGAGACGCCGCCGCTTCCCATGGATACCCTGCGGCTGTCCTGCCCGGTTTTCGTGTCGCCCGGACGGATTTTCCTGTCGGTTGTTAACGACACCATCCATGCGGGCGACACCGCCGCCCTCTCCGGGTGGGTGGCGACCGCACGCGGCGACACGCTGAGCTGGCTCGACGACTCAATCAAGTGGGCGGAAACGCCGCCGGTCGACGGAGGCGACGCCCTGATCGGCGCCGTCGGAGGATCAACGCGCTTTACCGCAACCCAGGCGTTCGATTCCACCGGCAATAACCGGGTCATTTCACTGGTAGCCTCGGTGGTCAACCCCTACAATACCGCCCTCACGGTGAAGGCCACGGCGCATATCGTCGTTGTGCCCCGACTCTCCGGATACCGGATCGATGTGGAACGGATCGCGGATACCGCCCTGTTCAAGAATGACCTGACGGGCGGTCGCTCGAACTTCTACTGGAGCTCCGCGCCGCTGTCCACCATCGTGATGGATTCGGTCACCGACGCCCTGTACGCCTACGCCGTTGTCCGCGACCCCTTCGGGAATTATATCCGGATATCCGATTCGACAACGACCTGGACCGCCCTCGATCCCGATACGGTGGGCGCCCTGGCGGAGAACGCCAGGGATGTCGTCCATCTGGGCTATCTGACCCGCATGAATGCAATCCATACCGGTACCGGAAGCGTGGTGATCGACGAACCCGGCCTTCCCCCGGATACGGTGGTGGTGCAGCTGCATACCGACCGCCTCCTGGCCATCGGGCTCTTTAACGGCGCCACCGCTACGCCGGTCGATACCGTCAGCCTGAATACCGACCAGGCAATAAATCTCGTGGTCGAAGGAGAGTGGGCTTCCGCACCGTCCTCGTGGGTGCCTATTACCGGCATGTGGAGCCTGAAACCGAACCCGGACACGCTCCAGTTTGTCGTTGCGGTGCCGTCCCTCCTTGCCGGAAACTGGTCCTGCAATCCGCTGACCCCCGGCCATGCGCTCCTGACCGTGACCTCATCGGGACAGTCGGTGACCATCCCGATGATCATAATCCAGTCCGGTGTCGATAGCGTCAAGCTGGTGCTGGTGACCAATCCCGACTCCTGCTTTGCGGGGCGCCCCATTAAAATCGCCGCCACCATCGGTAATGTCCATGGCCCGTTGCCCGGCACCACCGTGCAATCGTGCGTCTATCACGACTACCTCAGCAACACCCCCCGTCCGGATTTCATGCCCTGGCTGACCGTCAATGGCGGGAAAATCCCGGATTCACTCGATAAGCCGTTGCAGGAATCGTTTCTCAACGGTACCGATACCGTCTCGCTGGTGCTCTACTATGCTCCCGACACCACGGACAGCCTGCATCGGATGCAGCTGACGCTGAACAGCGTGCTGCAGGCGACGACCGTTCCCTTCCGCCTCAGGCCGTGGATCATCGATTCCCTGCAGATTGAGGATACCAACGGCGTGCACCTGGTCGACACCCTCGTGCTCTCGCAGACGAATCCGGGCGATTCGCTGCGCGCCCGCGGTTTCGACCGCTATGGAAACGCGATCGCCCTCGATTCCGGCGACGGAACCGCCCTGACGACAACCATCTGGTCGGTCGACGGAGCGCTCCCGCAGCCGGCCGTGACGACGGGCGCCGATATCTATTATGCCGCATCGCCCGCGCGGGCCGTTGAAACCGGCAACGTCTGGGCAACGCTGGTCACCGACTCCGCCACGCTCCGGACCTCGGTACCGGTCAAGGTGCTGCCGTCGCTGCCGATGCTCATGTCCGCCATTACGAGGGACCGGATCGGCGGCACGTTCGATTCATCGGACGGGCTTATTGACGAGATAGACTGCTATTTCAGTAAACCGGTGGTCATCCCGAACGCCGATTACGCCTATTTTTCGGCTGTCCACGGAACGGATACCCTGAAGATCACCGGCATCCTCCAGCTCAGCGACAGCTCCTATGCGCTCCAGATCCATGATTCCCTGACAAACCTGAGCGTTCCGCAGACGTCGTGGAGGCCGACCGTCTCGGTCGCCAACCTGCCGGTGGCGGTCAATGCCTCGGTGCAGGCGGCCGATGGATGCGCGCCGGTCGTCTGGCAGGTGATCAAACACGCCAACGGGCCGAATCATCAGAACGATGTCGTCGAGGTCCAGTTCAGCGAGAATATCTTCAACCGCTCGGGCGGTCAATTTACCACGGCAAATCAGCCGTACCAGACCTTTTCGGCCTATACCCTGACCGCGTCGGGCTACGTCCCGATCGATTCCCTGTTCAACGGCATCGTCGCCTTTCAAAGCAACCAGCCCGACAGCGTCCTGTATTTCACCATGAGTAACGGCGCCGACCTGACCGACACGAATTATATCGATATCCGGGCCCCCAATCCGCTGATCCAGGATCAATACGGTAACGTTCCTCCGCAGGATAACCATCGCTGCCGCGTGGCGATCGCCGGCAACGCGATCGGCCTGACCGTCTTTCCGAACCCGACGAAGGGGACCTTCAAGCATCCGACGCAGAGCGGCAACAACGGCGACATCGATCTTTTCGACCAGCCGCAGGCGCAGCAGTGGGTTGAGCAGGATAATGCGGGGTTTGTCCTGCTGCTGCAGGGGGTGAAATGGCCCCAGACCGGTACCGGGTACATCCGTGCGAATATGGAGATTTACGACATCGTCGGCAACCTGGTGAACTCCGCGCAGACGGACAATCTGTTCAAAAACAGCCAGCAGGGAAATTCGGGTTCCGCCGATGTCACCATTTACTGGAACGGCGCCAATCATAAGGGGATGCTTGTCGCACCGGGCATCTACCGGGCCGTGGTATATATTAACTATCCCGCCAACAGCCTCAATTATAAAAATGCGCGGCTGGTGAAATCGCTGGGGGTAAAATAGGGAATTATATTCCTTATTCGTGGGAACCACCTTGCGGTGGTTCCCCCTGGTCAAAGCCTCCGCGCCCGCCAAAGCGCGGGCTGCGGGGTCTTTGACGCACCCCTTCCAGCGGAAGGGGGCGGCGATGCTTGCGTTCCGCAAGCGCTCGCCCCCTCCCGCAACGCCCTCTTTTAAGGTAGAAAACACCGGGCAAAAAAATGCTTCGTAGGGGCGACCTCCCACTAACCCGGCAAAACCAGGCAAGATAGAAAACAAACACATGAAAAAAGACACCCCGCTTCCCATTTTATAACTTCATCCTTTTGCTTTCAAAACCATCACGAA
>CAZYYB010000093.1:0-12861 GCA_964651515.1 uncultured Fibrobacteraceae bacterium | reverse complement strand
GGGTCCCAGCCGTCGTCGTTCCGGCCCAGCTGCGGCACCACGCTGGCAATTTCGGGATGACCGCCGACGATCCGGCGGATAATGGGCGGAATGTGGTTCGCCTCCTCGATCGAAATGGCCGCGGGCAGGAAGCAGCGGATATTGATGGATCCCTCGTCAAGCTCCGGCAGGAATTCCGTTCCGACAAACCTGGCGCCCACGATGCCGACCGCGACCAGGAGGATGCCGAGAAGGCTGACAAGCGCGCAGCGGTGCAGGAAATAGCGCAGCACGGTGCCGTACATCCGCTGGAGACGTTCGAGGACCGGATTGTTCCGTTTGAGCGCGGCGGTGTTCCCCCCGGTCCAGAGCCGCCGGAACAGGAGGGACATGAGCACCGGGATGAGCGTCAGCGCGATGAGCAGGGAGCCGAATACCGCGCAGGCGAGCGTGGAGGCCATGGGGGAAAAAAGCCTGCCCTCGACGCGCTGCAGGGTAAAGATGGGGAGATACGCCAGAATGATGATGCCGACCGAGAAGAAGATGTCGCGCCCCACGACCTGCGCCGCCCCGGTCGTCACCCAGCGGATACCGCGTTTTTTGTCCTCGTCGGACGCCGCGGCGTACCTGCCGTAGATAAACCCGGCCATGACGACCGCACCGTCGACGATGATGCCGAAATCGATGGCGCCCAGAGAGAGAAGGTTGGCCGGAATCCCGGTCAGTTTCATGATGCCGAACGCAAACAGCAGCGAAAGCGGGATCGTGAGCGCGACCGCGAAGGCGGTACGGATGCTGCCGAAGAAGAACAGCAGGACCAGGAACACGATGCCGATGCCTTCGAGAACGGTGTGCGAAACCGTCTTCATGGTGTGGTTGACGAGGTCGGTCCGGTCGTTGAAGACACGGATGTGCACCCCCGGCGGCAACCGGGTCGCGTCGAGCTCCTCGATCTTGGCATGGATCTCCCTGAGCACCTCGGAGGGGTTTTCGCCCCGCCGCATGACGATGAGACCCTGGACGCCCGACACGACATCGAGCTTTTCGTCCGGTATCGCGTACGACATGATGCCGCTTGGCTGGGGCGGCGCGATTTCGACGCTCGCGACGTCCCGGACATAGACCGGAATGCCGTTTGTCGATGACACCACCACGTTTTCGATGTCGTGCCCGTCGCGGAACGACCCCAGCCCCCGTACCGCATATCCCTGGCAGCCGCCGGCAATGATCCCGCCGCCGGTATTCAGGTTGTTGGCCTGGACCGCATCGATCACGTTCTGAAGCGTCAGGGAGTATTTCATGAGCTTCTGCGGCGAGGTCAGGATATGGAACTGCTTGACCGCGCCGCCGAAGGGCGTCACATCGATGACCCCGGGGATCTCCTTGAATGCCGGGTAGACCACCCAGTCCTCCAGGGTGCGCAGATCCATGGGCGAAAAGGTCCCGTCGCCCTCGACCGCGTAGCGCACGATTTCGGCGATCGGCGTCCAGATCGGCTGAAGCTGCGGAACGACCCCGTCGGGCAGGTCGGCGTCATGGATTTTTTCCTCCACCTGCTGGCGCGCGAAGTAATCGCTCGTCCCGTCCTTGAACGTCAGGTCGATGACCGAGAGGCCGAAAATGGTCTTCGACCGCCGGTCGATGACGTCGGGAGTGCTGTTGAGCTCCCGTTCGAGGGGGATGGTCACCTGCTTTTCGACCTCCTCTGCCGCCCTGCCGTCGAACTTCGTGGCGATCTCGACCTCGGTGTCGCCGACATCGGGATAGGCGTCGATTTTAAGGCGGGTGAACGACCAGATGCCGAATCCGGCTATGGCGGCCATGATGAGGAAGGTGACCGGACGGTGGTGCAGGACGAAGCTGAGGAGTTTGCGTATCATGAGCGCTCTTTCGCCGGAACGGCTAGAACAACTCTACCGGGGAGATGTACGCGGTATGGTCGCCGATAAACTCCCGGATTTCGGGGAGCAGGGGGCGCAGGAGCTCTTCACGGTCGACGACCACGAGGACCATGGGCACCTCGTCAAGCGTTCCCACGTTTTTCGGGCGGTGAAGGTGGCGGCGGGAACCGAATCCCATTTCCGCCCGCAGAAGCGTCGCTCCGTTTATCCGGCGCTGCATAAGGAAATGAAGAAGGAACTCGTGGAGCGGCTTGCCGTCGTACTCGTCGCTCTCGTCGATAAAAACATGCAGTGCACAACCGGTTTCATTGTTGGTCATTATCGCCCCCTTCAGTAGCCGAAACTCAAGCCCTTGAGCAGCATTGCCCCGGTAACCACGACCAGCTCCCCTTCCGAAAGTCCGCCCAGCACAATCGCGCTGTCGCCGAACTTTTCGCCCACCTCGACCGACCGCCTGCAGAACCGCCCCTCGCCCGACCGGACAAACAGGTAACACCTCCCCTGCACCGTCACCAGTGCATCCTGCGATACGGCGAGCGCATTCGTCCGGCCCTGGCCGAAATTGACCGTCGCGTACATCCCCGGTTTGAAGCGCCCGCCGGCGTTGCCGATACCGAGCCTGACCTTGATCGTCCGGCTGGCGTCATCGATGACCTCGCCGACCGCCTCGACGGCCGCGGCAAACGTATCGGCCGGGTAGGACGAAAACGTGACCGCCGCCCGTACCCCCTTTTTGACATCGTGCAGCTGCGCCTCGGGAACGTCGGCGATGATCCACGCCTGTCCGGACTTCCCGCTCCGGAAAAGTACCGGATCGAGGCCGATCGCACGCAGCTTCCCCTCGGTCTCGGCCAGCGTGGCGGTGGCCGTGGCCAGGTCCGACTCCGCGCTTTCCACCTCCTTGCCCGAGGCGGACTGATGCGCAAACAGGTCACGGGTACGGTCGCAGGTTTTTGTCGCCAGGTCGTAGGCCGCCCGGTTCTGCCTGTACGTCGAGTAGAGCGAGGTGTTGTCCGGCGAGTCAAAGAGAAAGAGCGGATACCCGGGCGTGTTTTCGGATCGGCTCGAACAGAGGACGACCCGTGCCGGAGCCGCGATCTCCTCGCGCACCGGACCGCGGCGGACCTCCGCGGTCGTGAACAGTGAAGAATCCGACCCCGCCGGAATAACGATAAGCGCTCCATTGTCCGTTACCGACGGTTGCAAAGCGGCCTGCGGCGGCGCCTCCCGACCCGGCCGGCACTGCTGCACCCCGGCGGCAACGAGCAGGCACAGCAGGAAACCGCCCGCCGACTTCACCGGGGAACTGCGGAAGAGTGACCATCGCGATAGGATCTGCATGACATGCCTCACTGAAGGTTGACGGTCATCGGCTCCAGGGCGCCGATTGCCAGGTAAATTTCCACGACGGCGCGTTGGTAATCGATGAGCGCCCCGTTGTAGGCCTGCTGCGCGCCGTACCAGGTATTCTGCGCGTCGAAGAGGTCGAGAATCGTGGTGTTGCCCGAGCGGTAGGAGTATTCGACGGTGGCGAGAACCTGCTCGGACATGGCGATGATTGATTTTGATTTGTCAAGATCGGTTTTTTTTGTCTCGTACTCGCCGAAAGCGGAACGGAGCTCGTTGCGAAGCTGAATGCGGAGCGCCGAATCGGAAAATACCGCCTGGTCCCTCTGAACCTGCGCCTTGCGGATCTCCCCCTGGTTGCGGGAAAACAGCGGCAGCTCGACATTGAGCGACACCCCGTAGAGCGGCACCCCCTGCGACATCTCGTAATCCCCGGAGACGGACATGCCGGGAGCCGCATTCGCCTTTTGAAGCGCTATGCCCGCATCCGCGGCGGCGATTGCCTTTTGGGACAGGAGCGCATCGCTGCGATGGCTTTCGGCAAAGCGGAGCGCGGAGTCGAACGGCGGGGGCGCATACGACCAGTCGTCGCTCCCGCTCACCTCGACGCTGTCCGCGATGTTCAGGATGGTCGCGAGCGCGCGTTCGCTTGCCGCCACCTGCCGCCGCGCGTCGGCGAGCTGCAGATCGTACTGCTGCGCCGAAATTCTGGTGCGCAGCAGCTCGGTTGCCGAAATATCGGAGCGTTCATAGCGGAACGAATCGACCGTCACGGTGGAATCGGCGATGACCTTCGCCCTGCGCGCCAGGTCCAGCGCGAGCCGTGCGGCAAATGCGTCGAGCCAGGCCCCTGCCGCCTGGAGCGCCGCCTGGCGCCGTGTCTCCCGGACCGCGATACCGTTTGAATCCAGGGAGATCCGGGCGGCCGCGACCCGGCGCGCGCGCTTCCCGCCCAGTTCGAGGGGAAACGCCAGCGAAGCGCCGTACTGCTTGGTCTGGCCGTTGATAAACTGGTTGTTTTCGAAATCGAGCGCATCGCCGTTGAGCGAAAGCTGCGGGTTGGGCCGCAGGCCGGCGGTAACGCTGTCGCCGGCCGAGGACGACAGCGCGAACTGCTGCTGCCGTACCTGCGCGTTTTTCTCCATCGCAACTTCAAGAGCCTGCCGCAGGGTCAACACGCGGGGCGTGGCTTGCGAGCCGGCGACCGCCGGGAAATGGGCGGCGGTAACGATCAGCGCGACGAGCGCCGACCGCGCGACCCGATGCACGATGCTACTCCCGAATGCCATGCCGCCCCTTCTATCGATGGTTCTCCCGAGACGACCCCGGTGACGCGTAATAACATACAACAATGAAATTAAAAGCGGATTAAAGACGGATTAAATCGGTGAAAGGGTCCAAAGCGCCGGGCGCGGAGGATTAAAACCACATTAAAATTTCATTAAATGACACGATACCCCAAGAATAGTTTATACTTGCCATGTTCCGTTTCTTATATTGAGGGCGATGGGGGAGCTATAGGCTGAGGCAAAAACGTATCGATCAGGGGCCTTCTTATCCGAAAGAGGTTCTTATGGCGCTCCGTATCCGTCGGCAATGCCGGGCTGGTTTCGCATCGTCCGCCCCCGCAGCTTCCGCAGGGGGGAAAAAATTAAGATCCGGGCCGGGAAGATATGTCGGTATCATTTTCGCAGGGGTGGTGATTGCCGGCGGCCTCGCGGCATGCAAGATGGATAAAAGCGAGCTCGGCCTCGAAAATCAGGGCGAAATTTCGGCCGGCATCAAAGGCAAGCCACTGCAGGTAGGAAGTTTTATTTATCAGATCGGCCAGCCGAAGTTCCTGAAAGTTGCCGGTGGAGACCAGCCCGGGGAATCCGGCGATGCGATCTATCTGGTCATTCCCGCCGAGGTCAAAAATGCGGGGAGCACGCCGCGCCTTCTGGACACCTCGTTTTTCAGGTTAATCGACCCGATCGGCAGGGAGTGCCGTCCATTGACCATGATTACCCCCTCCCCGGGGGATACCCTCAAGGCTATTTTCCAGACCGAATGCGAACCGGATTATCCCTCTTCCGGGGTACTGATTTTCGATGTCCAGAGCGAAACGCCTTCGTACACGTTAAAGGTATCCGGCGGAAGCTGGAAAGGCAGGACGGCCGGCGTAGCGATCAACTAACCGCTTGGAATGCCCAGCCGGACAACCGACCCTTTGCCCGGCACGCTCTCGATGGCCACACTGCCGTGGTGCCGGTCCAGGATGGCCTTGACCAGGGTGAGTCCGATGCCGTTTCCCGGTACCTCGCCCGACGGGGCGGAACGGAAGAAAGGCTGAAAAACCTGCGAAAGGTCTTCGGGCGCGATGCCGATGCCGGTATCGGCAACGGTGATCGTTACCCTTTCCTTTTTATAAATCCCGACCGCGATCGTGACCACCGATGGTTCTCCGGAAAATTTGAGGGCATTTTCAAGCACATTGATCATTGCTATTTTCAACAACCCCTCGTTTCCCGCCACCGTCAAGTAGCGTTCCTGGTCGGGCGTTATCGCGAATTGGACATCCACCTTCCTGCCGGGATACCGCCGCTTTACCTCTTCGAGCGCGGCAAAAAGGACCTCGTCGCACTGCACGGGTCTGAGCGCCTCGGATTCGGTCTGCGCCAGGAGCAGCAGGTTGTTCAGCATCCGGTTGAGCTGCCGCATGGATTCCAGTGCCGAAGCGATGACCTCCCGGTATTCCGCCTCGGTGCGGGGGTGCAGGAGGGAGACGTCGAGCTGGCCGATGATGGTCGTCAGGGGCGTCCGCAATTCATGCGAGGCGTGGGCGACGAACTGCTTCTGGGACCTGAAGGAGTTTTCGAGCCGTTCGAGCATGCCGTTGAATGCATGGGCGAGCTCCGAGAGCTCGTCCCGGTTGCGTCCCTCGCCGATCCGGATACTCAGGTCCGTCGCCGAAATCCTCTCCGCCTTTTTGCGGATGCCCGAAATGGGCGCCATGGCCCTCGAGGCGAAAAACATCCCGGCAAAATACACCAGAAGGAGCGAGGAAAGATAGCCGGCCGCGAGCCAGTTGCGAAGGGCCGTCAGGGTTTTCATGCCGATTTTATCGACCGATGAGACCGCCAGGGTGTACTCGACATTTCCGGTATTCGGGATATCGGCGGACTCCGGGGTAGCCGCGGCGGACGCGGGAAGCGTGCCGTTTTCATCGAGAAAGGGAATGACGACCTTCTGCGTGTCCCCCATGGTCGTGGTAAATATGCCGTTTTTCAGGGCCTGCTCGTGTTCATACTCGGACAGGACCACGATCCCGGTGTCCCTGGCGGTAACCTCGTAGCGTCCCCGCTTCATGGCCTGCTGCTGCTCGTATTCCGAAAGATGCAGGATCTGCTCGCCCGAATGGAAGACGCATTTGCCCCGCCTGTTGAAAATCGCGATGCGTTCGAACGGCAGGGTCTTGAACATCTGCTTCTGGAAAGGCTGAAGGGTCTGCGGGCTCAGGTTATCGCTGCGCAGGACGATGGCGGCGGTCGATATCGCGTCGGCGAGAAGTTCGTTGTAAAACTCTTCCGACCGCTGGTACCGTGCATGGGAGTACATGCCGACCGCGGAGATGGCGAGAATGACGGCAACCAGGGCGGTAAAGAGGAGCGTAAGCTTGGTTTTTATGGTCATGCCGAACATTCGATCTACCCGGTTTCCTCTTTGAGGATGTACCCGATACCGACGATGGTATGGATGAGGCGGGGAAGGTTGTCGGCGTCGATCTTCTTTCGGAGAAAGCTGATGTAGACGTCGATGACGTTGCTGCCGGTGTCGAAACTCGTGCCCCAGACGTGTTCCGCGATCTCGGTGCGGGTCACAATCCGGTTGCGGTGCCGCAGCAGGTATTCCAGGAGCGCGAACTCCCTGGCCGTGCATTCGAGCACCCTGCCCGACCGCTGTACCGAATGCTTCGAAAGATCCATTTCGAGATCCGCATAGTGCAGGACATTCGAACTATCGAGGCCGGGACGGCGACGCAGCAGCGCACGGATCCGGACAAGGAGCTCCTGAAACTCGAACGGCTTCACCAGGTAATCGTCGGCCCCGGCATCGAAGCCGCGGACCTTGTCTTCGGTGGAGTCGAGCGCGGTCAGCATCATGATGGGAACCGTCGGATTGAAGGCGCGGATGCATTTGCAGAGTGAGAAGCCGCTCTTCCTCGGAATCATGATATCGATCAGCATGATGTCGTAACTGTTGCTTTCGGCGAGCCGCTCGCCCCGCTCGCCGTCTTCAGCAATATCGACGGCGTAGGATTGCTCCGTCAACCCCTTCTTAATGAACAGGGCGATTTTGGTATCGTCCTCGACCAGAAGAATTTTCATGCGGTGAGCCTCGTTGGACCTTCCCTGCAGTTTGAACAAAAATACTTGTATAAAAAGTTATTACTCAATGAGTTTAAAAAATATTCAAATTCTTTTGGATGGCCGAGCCGGGTCACCCGCGCGTGGTGGAAGTGCTTCATAAGAGGCCTCGGTTGGCGGGGACCCCCGAGTCCTCTGCGAAAAGAACAAAAACAAAACTCCTTTGTATTATAAGAGGCCCCGCGGAACGCGTGATTCCCCCACCAGAGCTTTTAATTCAATTATTGCGTAACCCAATCCGTTCGGCATGGGTCTAATGTTTTCCGGGGGTCTCAAAAAATAGATTTCAATGTCTCCGGCTTTCTGCCTGTCGATAGACGCAGAGGCGATATTCAGAAGAGCCGGTATGAGAATTCTTCAAGGATCCACCAAGGGAAGAACGCGGGCAATGAGAGAGGACGGCGCAACGGGAAAAAGGATCTCCATTTTTCCATCGATGGCTCCCGCGGGAAATAGCCGTGAGTTTTCGGCATTGCTGGGTCCGGCCCGCCCCGACCTGCTCCGCAACGAATGCCTCGCCGATATTCTCGAAACCACCGCGCACCGACGACCGCACCATCCGGCGCTCATCTGGGGGAAACGGACCGTTCCCTACGGCGAGCTGGATGCGGCAAGCGACACGATCGCGGGAGCGCTGCTCGGTCGCGGTGCGGCGGCGGGCCGGGTGGTGGGCCTTTTCATGCCCCGCGGCGCGGACGTGCTTATCGCCCAGGCGGGCATCACCAAAAGCGGCGCGGCCTGGCTCCCCTTCGACCCCGAAATCCCTCTCGAACGGGTAACGACCTGTCTCCAATCCGCCGATGCCGTCGGACTCGTCACCTGCGGCGACTGGCTGCCCCGACTCACCGGCTTACCGGTGCCGGTATGGGCGATCGAGGATCTCCTTGCGGACGCAACGGTCCGGCCGGTCTGCGTCGCGGCGCACCCTTCCGACCCGGCGTATGTGATTTACACCTCCGGATCCACCGGGCAGCCCAAGGGCATCGTCATCGGCCACCGCAGCATCTGTCATCTCCTCCGCAGCGAAAACGAAGTGCTCGGCATTACCGAAGACGACCGGGTGTACCAGGGATTTTCGGTTGCCTTCGACATGTCCTTCGAGGAGATCTGGATCTCCTATCTCGTCGGCGCGACGGTCTGGATTGCACCGCCCACGCTCGTCGGCGACCCGGAGATGCTCGCGCAAACTCTTGCACAGGAGCGCCTCACCGTACTGCATGCGGTCCCGACGCTCGTGAGTCTCATCGACGATCCCCTTCCGGGCGTCCGGCTGATCAATATGGGCGGCGAAGCCTGTCCGGATTCGCTCGCGCAGCGACTCGTGAAGCCGGGACGAAGGGTTTTCAACTCCTACGGGCCGACCGAAACATCGGTGACCGCGACCATCGCCGAACTGAAGAGCGGCGAACCGGTGACCATCGGGAGGCCGCTGCCGAACTACGGCCTCGTGGTGGTCAATGAGGAGCGACGGCCTCTCGCTCACGGCGAGATCGGCGAGCTCGGTATTTTCGGGCCGGGACTGGCGACCGGGTACCTGGGTCGACCCGATCTGACCGCCAAACGGTTCGTCCCGAACCCTCTCTCCGACGGGAACCTGATGTATCTCACGGGCGATCTGGCACAGATTGCTCCCGGCGGCCCGGTGCACTGCCACGGTCGCGTCGACAACCAGGTTAAAATCCGCGGGTTTCGCGTGGAGCTGGACGAAATCGCCTCCGTCCTCGCGGCCGAGCCCGGCGTGGGCGCGGCGGCCGTGGTGATGCGCCCGCTGGCGGGCGTCGATCAGCTGGTGGGTTTCGTCGTTCCCGCATCCAGGGCGAACATCGACCCGGCCGGGCTGCGGCATGCCCTGACAAAGCACCTCCCCCCGTACATGGTGCCGACCCATTTTGAACTGGTGACCGGACTGCCGCGCCTGACCTCGGGCAAGGTCGACCTGAAGGCGCTCCGCGCCGTTGAGCTTCGCCCGGTCGAACCGGGCAACGACCCGTCGGTCGCGCCTATTGGGGAAGACGAAGCGGCACTCCACGGTGCGCTCGGAAAGCTTTTTCCCGGCCTCTCCTGGCAGCCGCAGGCGAATTTTTTCGACGATCTCGGCGGTCATTCGCTCCTTGCGGCACGGCTGGTTTCGATCCTGCGGGCCAATGAACGGTACGCCTCCCTGAGCGTCCAGGACGTCTATCGCGAACGCTCCCTGACCGGCATCGTCGGGGCCATGGAAAGGCAGCGCCGTCGAAAGAGGCGGGCGGCCGTCTCGCACACGACGGCACCGCTGCGGAAGCGGTTCCTCTGCGGACTTTCGCAGGCCGTCGTCATTCCGTTCCTGGTGCTGCTGCACATCGCCGACTGGCTGACGCCGTTTTTCGTCTATCACTACTATACGGGCGATCCGGGCGACAGCATACCGCTTGCCGTCCTGTACTCGCTGGAGACCTTCGTCCTGATTCAACTCGCCACGTTTTTCATGGCCATTGCCGGTAAATGGCTGGCAACGGGACGGCTCAGGGCGGGCACCTATCCCCTGTGGGGCGTCGCGTATTTCCGCTTCTGGCTGGCAAACAGGTTCTGTGAGCTGCCGCCGCTCTACCTCATCGCCGGGACGCCGTGGCTGGCGCTCTACCTGCGCGCACTCGGCGCAAAGATCGGGCGGAACGTCGTCATCGAAACCATCACGCTGGGCGCGCCCGAACTTCTCACCGTTGAGGACGGCGTCAGCATCGGCACCTTTGTAAACATCGAAAATGCCCGCGTCGAGGGCGGGCAGCTGGTCATCGGTCCGGTTCACCTGCACCGGGACGCGGTCGTGGACTCGTACTCGGTCCTGGAAAACGACACCCGGATCGGCGAACGGGGCCGGCTCGGCGGGCAGTCCGCACTGTCGGCGGGCCGTGAAATTCCCGCCGACCAGGTCTTTGAAGGCGCACCGGCGCGCAGGGTGCATCTCTCCGCCGATAAGCTTCCTCCGCGCCCGCACTGCGGCCGCGGCGTGCGGATCGCCCAGGCGCTGCTCTTTGCCGTGACCGCGGTGGCGGTGTCGGTGCTGTTCTTCCTGCCGAGCTTTCCGGCCTTCATGCTGATCGACTGGGTTGACGCACACACCTGGGATTTTTTCGATTCCAACCTGCACCCGGTTTCCGCCTTCGGCCTGTTTTTTCTCCTCGCCATCCCGGCGAGCACGCTGTTAATCGCGGTAACGGCGCTCCTGGCCGGGGCGCTGCGGCGGGTTTTGCCGCGCCAGACGGCCGGAACGTTTTCGGTGTACGGCTACGCCTTCTGGCGGAAAAAATTCACCGGCCTCATTCTCGACAACAGTCTCCATGTGCTCCACGGCATCTACGCCTCGGTGTATGCCCCCTCGTGGCTGCGCTTCATGGGAACCAGGGTGGGAAGCCATTCCGAGATATCGACCGCCGAAGGGATGACGCCCGAACTTCTCGAACTGGGCGACGACAGCTTCATCGCCGACAATGCGATGCTCGGCGACGAGGAGCAGCGGGGCGGCTGGATGATTTTAAAGCCGACAAAAATCGGCTCCCGCTCCTTCGTCGGCAACGGCGCCTATGTTCTCAACGGCGCCGACGTGCCCGACGACGTGCTCATCGGCGTGCAGACGCGGACGCCCGACAATGCGCTGCTCACATCCGGCCAGACCTGGATCGGCTCGCCCGCCATGCTGCTCCCTGCCCGCGAACGCCTTGGAGGGTTCCCGGTGTCGCTCACCTTCCGTCCGTCGCGGATCCGGCGGCTTGCCCGCGGGTTCATCGAGGGTTTACGGATCGTCCTGCCGCTGGCCGTGGTGATCGCGGCGGGGTACCTGATCGTCGCGCTCGTGATGCCGTTTGCCGGAAAGAAAGGGTGGGGCCCGGAGACCGCGCTCGCTTTATCGGTTGCCGGCTGCCTGTACGGGCTCGCCTCATTCCTCTTTGTCGTGGCCCTGAAATGGGTATTCATGGGCAGGTACCGCCCCTGCGCAAAGGCGATGTGGACGCCGTTTGTCTGGGTCAGCGAAGCGGTCACCAACCTCTACGAGTCGCTTGCCGTGCCGAATTTCCTGGGTTTCCTCCGCGGCACCCCCATGCTGCCGTGGGCGCTGCGGCTGCTTGGCGCCCGTATCGGCAAGGGGGTGTTCATGAACACCACGGACGTGACCGAGTTCGATTGCGTCACCATCGGCGACGAAGCCGAGCTCAACGCCTGGAGCGGCCCGCAGACCCACCTCTTCGAGGACCGCGTGATGAAAATCGGCACGGTCGACATCGGCGCGCGGACCACCATCGGAACGCGTACCACGATCCTTTACGATACTAACGTCGGCGACGGCGTGCGCCTCGGTCCGCTCACGCTCGTCGCCAAAGGAGAGCGCCTGCCCGCCGGGACGCACTGGGAGGGGTCGCCGGCGGCTCCGGCTGATTAGAGCTCTCGGAAAAAACTTAAAAGACAAATCATTCTCCCTGCGGGAGTGAAAACTGCGATTCATGAATAATCCTCTATTGGGCGCGGGTGATGCAAACCATCTATGCAATCAGGCGAAAAATTGAGAGTTTATCACTGGCCGGATGCCCCTCCCCTGCCGAAGCCCGGCGAACCGGTACTGATCCGCGTCGACGCCGGGTCGCCGCGCCCGGCCGCCCGGCGGGAGCTGCGGCGGGTCCTGGCCGAAGTGCTCGCCGCCTGGAGCGGCCTGTCGCCGGAGCAATTGCCCCTGGTGGAATCCCATCACGGTCCGGTGTGGAATGCGCTGCTCGAAGGGCATACCCTCGGCATAAGCCTTTCCTATGCCGGGGGCGAAGGCTGGATCGGCCTCCTGCGTAAAGGCGCGATCGGGATCGACGCCATGGTCATCCGGGAGATTCCCGAAGCGCGGGACGTTGCCCGTTACTACCTCGGTCCGGAGGCCCTTGAGGCCATACGAAAGTCCTCCTTTCCGGCCCGGGCGTTTGCAACGGCATGGACGGAAATGGAGGCGAGGGTCAAGTGCTTTAAGGCGGAGCTCGTGGAACGGGAAAACGTGCCGCCGGAGGAGAGAACGAAAGAGTGCGAGGTGCGGAGCCTGGTCACGGCGGAGGGAGTGGTGGTGAGTGTGGCGATGGAAGGTAAGCCCCCGGCCAACGGTGTCTTTCGCAGCCTCTTCGCGTGAACGATATTACATATCGTAGAACTCGGGAGGCATAAGTGGGAAGCGGCTATATCCAGGCGGACGAGTCAACCCTGAAAGTGATGATCAAACC
>CAZYYB010000092.1:0-13074 GCA_964651515.1 uncultured Fibrobacteraceae bacterium | reverse complement strand
GGGTGCGCTGCGGCCGGAATGGTGCCCCGGTGCGGTTTGTTCTTTGACATTGTCGAGTTTTACCGTCAGCACCTGGTGCGTGAGCCATGTGTGGATCTCTCCCCTCTCCATTTTATGGAGAGGGGTCGGGGGGGAGGCGGACAAGTTTAAGGCTATGCAATTTTCTATATTTCAGCCGTTTGATCGAAAAAAAGGTGGCAGTGAGGGGGGTGGGTCAATTCATCTACATATTAATCAATATGTTATGATGAAAAATATGGTAAAAACAGGGGTGTTTTTGATCAAAAAAGGCCCTCGTACCCCCCCAAAATTGGTCAAAGTGGAGGGAGAGAAAAAGGATAGGCTTCAGGAAAAAAGCAAAAACGGGAATTTAAATCGCCCCTGGGAAATCCCCCTTAAAAAGAGGGCGGCGGGCTTCGCGGCTTTTCTGCCGACTATAGCTCCGGCAATAGTTATTTTGATGCCTGCCCCACGTAACCGATAACCCGAGATGGAGGAGTGGGTGTCCGGACGCCTGTTTTTTTGTTGCGGTGTTTTTTTTCTGCTGGTTGTCGTCCTCCCCCTCCCCGCGCAACCCCGCGCCCCGGAGGCCGCCGTCCTTCTGCCCCGCGACTCTTTCCCGCTCACTCTTCCGCAGATTGCCGTGAAAAACGACAATGAAACCGGGGAATTCAGCGGCGTCAGCGTCATTTTCCCGGATTGCACGGATCGGGCCATAATCGGCATGGGCGAGGATTTCGAGATCACCACCACCTCGCACGGGCTGGAGAAAACCCTTTACCGCAAGCTTCCCGGCCGTGAAGGTTACCTCTCCAGGTTCGAAGCGAAGGTGATCATCCGGGTCGATGGGCGGTTCTGCGAAGCGCTCGACACACTCGACACGCTTCTCCGGCACCGGGATTGGAGCCGTTGTCGCTACCTGGACTCCTATTTTCCCCGGTTCTTGAGCGGCTGGTACTACCTCATCGGCGCGGCGCGAAACTCGCTCTATGCCCTGCCGCGAAGCTGCCGCCCGCTGGAAAAAGAGTTCGACGTCTCGCTCAACTCACAAAAAACCGATGCCCGGGTACTGATCTGGGGCCGGGCGGCGGATACCGCAGCGGCGCTGCGCAAAGCCGGCGAAGCCCTGTGTACCCAACTGAAGACCTTCCGGAAAACTCTCGAATCGGCGAAGACCACCGAAGATCCCGGCATTCCTGAAGGTCTCACCGATGCGCTGGCGAAATTCGTCGCGGCGTATTTCAACCGACCGTGATTATCCCGCGATGCCGTCGCCGGGGCGCACGGTGCGGGACCAGGTCGCCGACCGGATTCCACCGAGGTAGCGGAAGAGGCCTGCCATCAGGGCGACATTCATGGCCATGAAATAATAGAGGCGCCGGGTTGTCCGGATCGGAATGAATCGGTGAAGCAACCCGCCCGCAACGGCAACCGTGCCGAGAGTAAACAGCCCCCGATAGAAGAGCCCCGTCGGATAGCAGGATAAAGCCGCGCAGCACACCGCCGCGAGCACGATGAAGAGCGGCGAAAACCAGCGAGTTACCTTGTGAGAAAAATAGCAGAAAAAAGGCCAGCCGCGTGCTGGATTCAAGAAATCGAGAAGCCGGAAAAAAGCCTGGAAATTTCCGGCACCGATACGGATGCGTCGCTGGAATTCGATGGCCATCGCCGGGACGATTTCCTCGTACGAAACAGCCTCCGGCTCGAAGTACATCCGATACCCCTGGCGGATGATATTCATGGGCGTCATGACGTCATCGTTGGAATAGGTGTTCTGCGGCAAGGGAACGAACAGCTCCCTTCTAATCGCATAGAATGAGCCGAACGCCGAAATGGTGCTGTGGAGGCGGCTTTCGAGGGTTTTCTGGCCGGCCTCGTAGCTCCGGTAGAACATCTCTTCATCGATGGTCGCTCCGCCCTTCCGCGCGGCGCCGACACGAGGCGCCATCCCTTGCAGCGTTACACCGCCCACCCCGCCGACCCGGGGGTCCGCAAAATGACGCATCAGCTTGCGGATGCTTGAGGGGTCGAGCATGATGTCGGCATCGGTCAGAAGCACCACCTCCGCTTCCGCCATCGGTATCACCCGGTTGAGAATGCCCGCCTTGCCGCAACGGTGATCGGGGCGCCATACCCTGACGCGGGAGTCGCCGAAGTTCGAGACAACCTCCTCGGTACGGTCGGTGGAGCAATCCGACCCGATCCAGACGGTCAGTTGCCCGGCGGGGTAGTCGGAGGAGAAAATGCTCCGCAGCTTTTCGGCAATGACCTTTTCTTCATTGTGCGCCGGAATGATGACCGCGACCGAGGGGAAATAGTTTTCGTCGGCATGCGACCCGGTTCCAAATTTCCCGGCGAGAATGCGGAGGAGAAACGGGTACCCGATATATGAATAGGCGACCTCGGCGACCGAAAGCCAGAATGCGGCAATGAGGAGATGCTCGATGAAGGCGACCATATCAGCGCTCCTCCGCCAGGCTGCCCTTAATCATGGGCGGTGGAAAAACAGTGCACGATCTCGCCGTAATACATCGTATGGTAATCTTTCTCCGGATAAAGATGCGTATAGGACTCCGCCAGCTGATGGGGATCGATGGGAGATTTATACACAATTTCACATTCGAAGTGAATACCGGGGATATCGAGTACCGGCGTCTTGATTTTTTCCCCCGGCAAAATCTCCAGCCGGCACTTTTTCAGTTTATCGACCGTTCGTCCCGAGAGCGAGCCGCAAATCTCCAGCTCCTTCTTCATATCGACCAGCGGAACGCTCGCCGAAAACGTTGACGTCCTTTCGATAAGTTCGAAGGTGTAGCGGGACTTTCGCACCAGCACCGTGAACATGGGGCGCCCCCATACAAAGCCGATACTCGCCCACCCGAAGGTCATCACATTCAAATGATCTCCGGCCTGTACGGTTAAAAACGCCCCACTCGCAATCTGTCTGAGCGCCTTTTCGGCCACGGAGAGATAATCGATCCGCTGCATATGCACTCCCCTTTCGGCATAAATTTGAGTGTTTCGGAACCCGCCCCCCGTTCACGGTAAGGCGGGGACGCGGTTAAACCCGGAGCGACCGGGGTTATAAGCCCGGCTTACCGGAGGTGCCGTTTTCGCCGGAGGTAATCGACGGCCGGAGCAGATACTTGATAAACGTGCGCCCACCCTTGAGCAAACGCTTCGTCTCGGCCGGATGCCGGAGCGCCTGAATACCCTTTGCCAGGAGGTAGCCGGGGCGAAGGTAGAACTCCCGTCGAGCGCGATCACAGAAAGCGACCAGCGATTCATAGGTGAGGTCGGGACGCGAAACGACCGATGAATGCAGGCCGTCCGCGGTGAGCCATTTTCTGAAATCCTGGGTGGTGATCCAGCCCTGTTCGCCGAAGTAAACGTAGTCGGCGGTTCCGGGATACACCATGATAGGAAAAAACTGGGCGGTATCGGGAGACAATTTCTTTGCAAGAGCAAGCGTTTTTTCGAGCGTTTCGGGAGTTTCGCCCCGGTTGCCCACCATGAAACAGCCGTGCACCATGATCCCGGCCCGCTTCGCATCGCGGACGAAATCCTTGATTTTATCGAGGTTCAACGACTTCCGGATATTATCGAGTATCCGCTGGTCGCCGCTCTCGAATCCCACACACACGAGCCGGCATCCCGCCCGTTTCATGGCCCGCAGGGTCTCGAAATCCACGTCCGCCCGTGAGTTGGCCGACCAGGGGATGCGGGTCAATCCTGCTGCCGCGAGCGCATCCGCGAACTGCATGCAGCGTTTTTTATCGGCCGTCAGCGTATCGTCCTCGATCATGATTTCCCTGACATCGGGAAAATTTTCGGCAATGTACCGGAACTCCGCGACAATGGAGCCGATCGACCGTTTCCGGTACCGATGCCCCATGAGCGTCTGCGGGATGACGCAGTAGGTGCAGTGGTAGGGACAGCCGCGCCCGGTCACCATCACGATAACCGGATATCGGCTGTGACCATAGAAATAGGGCGATATATCAAGATGCTTTTTATATACTTCCGAAACGAAGGGAATCGCATCGAGGTCCTCGATGAAGGGCCTGGGCGCGTTTTTAATGATTTCGCCGCTTAACGATCGAAAGGCAAGGCCCGCGATGCCGCGAAGCACGGCATCGTCGCGCGGCGCTTTCGCAAGCAGGCCGGCAAGCTCGGCGAGCGTTTCATCGTATTCGCCGAAGGCGACCGCATCGATCGCCGGGGAAAGACCGAGCGTTTCGACGGGCAGGGCGGAGACATGCACTCCCACCAGCACGACAAACAGGGAGGGTATCGCCTTTTTCAGGGCACTCCCGATTTCGACGTCGCTGTAAATACTCGGGGTCGAGGAGTCGAGGACCGCGAGCGCGGGGGCGAAACGGACGGCACGCTCTTCCACCTCGCCGATTGACTGATTCGACGCCGCGGCATCGACGAGGAGGACTTCGTGACCCTTCTTTTCAAGGTACCCCGTCGCGTAGGCGAGCCACATGGGATAATAGAGCGTGCCGCTTTTTGCCACGGCCGGAGAGCGGGATTCCCTCGAAAATTTGGGAAGGAACGGCGGATTGAGCATCAGAATGCGCATAGGATCATTTTTCCGGAATTGCGGGAGACCGATCAGGCACCGAACGTTTTTCGAATTTTGTCGCTGAGCGGTTTTTTTCCGAGCAAACCGGTGTGTTGCTCAACCACCTCTCCGCCTTTTATGAAAAGCAGCGTCGGGATGCTGCTCACCCCATAGCGCGCCGCCGTTTTAGGGCATTCATCGACGTTGAGCTTGCCGACGATGATGCTGCCGGACATCTCTTTTGCAATTTCATCGATAATCGGCGTCAGCATCCTGCACGGCCCGCACCACTCCGCCCAGAAATCGACGATAACCGGCAGCGGATTCCGAAGCGCCGCTTCGGCAAAGTTTTCATCGGTAAAGGTCACCATGGTTTCGGCCATTTCTTTTATCTCCTTGCTCCCGGAAGGGGAGGTTCACTCTTCGGCACTGCCGGCGCAGGGGTTTTCACCTGGGCACCGGTTATCATTTGAATCATGGAGTCGCATATTGTCCGCCACTCCGCCGGCCTGGCATCGTACCGGGAAAACATTGTCCGGGCCTTTCCGGCATCAATGCCGGTCAACTGCTCCAATTCACGAAACTTCTGCGCCTTCTCTCCGGTCGAAAGTCCGGGGAGGGACTGCAAAAGGTAGACCCCGGAAAAAAATTGGGCCTGCTTTGAGACCGGCGCCCCGAAAACCGCGGGCAGTATTCCAGAAAAAAGGGCAAGAATCGATACCTTAATTAAGGACCTCTCCACACGCATACCATCCCCTGTTTACGGCTTCCAGCTTAAAAATACATCCTTCCGTCCCGTTGAGCAGGGTACACCACCGTCACCTGCGGGGATCGAAAAACCGGCCGGTGCGTGATTTCAGGCCGAGCCAGGGGCGAATGGCTCAGTGGACACCGGATGCGTCCGTTTCGAAAAGCCCTTCCAGCTCTTTGATAACACGCTCCGGGCCGATATGTCGCATACACCCATGGCTCAAACGCAGACAGCGATTGCCGCCATGAGCATGGCACGGCCGACAGAGGAGCGGCGTCTCGAAAACCTTGAAGGCCGGATCTCCATAGGGAAAAAAACCAAAGTGGCGGGTGGTCGGTCCGAAGAGAATACCCGTTCGTACCCCGCAGGCCCGGGAAAGGTGAGAGAGCCCGGTATCATTGCCGAGTGCAAGGGCAAACCCGGTCAGCAAGGCGCCGCACTCATACAGCGATAGTTTGCCCGCAAGCGAAATGCATCGCCCGCCCATCGCCGACGCCATTTTCCCGGCGGCGGCGGAATCGCCCGTGCCTCCCATGATGACCGGCGTCCACCCTTTGGCCAGAAAATACCTCCCGACCGCGATATAACTCTCTGCCGGCCACTCCTTGTTCTTCCAGGCGCTGAACGGAAAGAGCGCAAGCAGGGGACGCTCTATTGTTCCGGCGGGAGGGAGGAATTTTTCCCGCGCCATACACCGTCCGCTCTCGCTGAAATAAAGGTGGGGCGCCGCTATTTCACGCGGTGGATGATCCCCGGTCGCCGCACCGACATATCGTCGCGGGACCGTCAGCAGCGGATCATAGGTATCGAATCGGAAAAGCAGCAGTGCCAGCCGCCGCCAATGCAGCTTATCGAAATACCTGCGCGGCGCATCGATGGAACCGAGGAGCGCATGGCTGCGGCGACTGTTCTGAAGATCGATGACCAGGTCCCATTTTTTATCGAGGACGGCCGGAAGCCGCTCATCGCGGGGGGCAATGCCGACCACCGCGGCGAGGCGGGGATCGTCGGCAAAAAGCGGGGCATAGTCGCCGTGCGTTGCCAGGGTTATTGAAACGGCAGGGTCGGTCGTTTTTAAAAATGAGAGCAGGGGTGCGGCAACGATAACGTCTCCCATCGACGACAACCGCATGACGAGAATAGTCCTCATTGCATTATTTTCACCGTTTCGGTACCCGCGGGGAAGAAATACCGCTCCGGATCCACGGGCCTGCCGTCCCGCCAGATTTCATAGTGAACATGAGGACCGGTTGCAAACCCGGTGCACCCTACCGTCCCGATCGTTGCACCCCGCTTTACCTTCTGTCCGCGGACGACGCCGAGCGACCCGAGATGTGCGTACACCGTGCGAAAACCCCGGGCATGTTCGACTACCACTTTTTTCCCCCATACCGGATTGTTTTCCGAGCAGGTCACGGTGCCGGATGCGGTGGCGATGATTGGCGTTCCGGGGGTTGCCGCGATATCGATGCCGCGGTGGATCTTTTTCCGGCCGGAAAAAGGATCCCGTTCCACCTCGAATCGGCGACATACCACCGCGACCCCGAGCAGGGGATTACAGACGGGCATATTGTCGAACAGACTATTCCAGTTCCCCAGTTTTGAGGAGCATTGCCCGATTATCGAATCGATTCCGCCGATTCGGGCGCCAAGCTCCTCGGCCGACAGCTGTTCGCCGGGAGGCTCCGCGACAGACCCTGCGGAAGAGCCGTCATGAGCTCCTCCCCCGGTCGAGCTCGCTACATGCATTTTTTTCGCATTCAGGAGATCGATGCGTTCCATCGCCCGTACGAGCATTTGCGAAGCGGCCTGGATTTTCGGGCGAAGCAGGCTATTGCTCCTGCCGAGATCCTGCTGCTGCCGAAGGTCGGTAGAGGAGAAATGAAATACTCCCGACGGGATAAAATAGGCCGCAATGCCGATGAGCGCGAGGGCGATGGCGATGGCCGCCACCGGACGGTTTACCGACACCGAAACGACCGGTTTTCCCTTTTCAGAGACAATGACGACGGAATTCCGATGTCTCATCGCCGCCGTCCGCACTCCCCCCTGCCTGCCGGGAGCGCGCCGTTGCCCGATTCTCTGGATCGCCGAAACATGAGCCGGTTCAAATTCCTTCGCCGATATCGCCTTCGGGGCAATGTTTTTTCGATGCCGCCTGAATCTCTTTTATTTTCAGCTGAATCTCAACGATTTCCTGGCGCAGCGCCTTTATATTTTCCGCCGACGTTTTAATGGCAAGGTCGGTTTCAACCTGGGCCCCTTTTTCCGCTTCGAGCAGATCGAAAACTCTTTCGCCGATATCGTTGAAATTGCGGGTGATTTTTCGCTTTGCCGCTATCTCTTCGACCGTGAGTTTTCCGATCTTCGAATACTCCTCGATTTTTTCCATGGAGTAGACCGCACCATCTTTCAGTCCCTTTTTGAGTTTTTCCCACATAGTATCCATACTTCCCTCCTTGTGAAAGGTCCGATCCGGGCAAACGAAATTAAAATATGATCTGGAACGGTCCCGCGTCAGAACCATTTTTTGCCTTCGCTCCACCCGGCAACGGTTCACCGGGTGCCGGTGCATGGCAAATCCCATGTATTTTCCGATAATGCCTCAGAAAACCAGCCGGGTCTGCTTCCTCATTAATTATAGTTACCGGGATAGGAACAATCGTTTCGAAATGGTCCTCTATGCATCGGGAAGCGATGGTGCACCGGTGAAAATTACCGTCGACACCTTCCGGCCGCTGTTTTTCGTTCCGCATCACCTGCCGCAGGAAGAAACGATGCAGGCAGCCGAGCGGCGGCCATTGCCGCTGAGGGCAATGTCCGACCGCCTTCCGGTCGATTGCCTCTATTTCCGGACGTATGCCGGCCTTCTTGCCTGCCGGAGAAACCTGCGCAACCGGGGTGCTGCTGTTTACGAATCGGATATCCACCCCGTTGAACGCTATCTCATGGAGCGCATGGTTGCCGGCGGTTTTGAAGCGGAAGGAATCTGGGCGGGCCAGGGGGGCATACTCCACTGCCGCAACCCGCTCATTCGCGGTGCGCCGACGCAACCGATCCTTTCGGTCCTTTCAATCGACATTGAAACCGATGCCGAACAGGGAACGATCCTCAGCATCGCCTGCCGGGGAGATCGACCATGCGTTTTTATGCAGGGAAAGGGAACCGACTCGCCGCCGGTATATTTCTGCGGAGACGAACGGGAGTTGCTTCTCCGTTTTTTCAATCACCTCCATGAGGAGGACCCGGATATTATCATCGGGTGGAACGTCATCGATTTCGACCTCCAGACCATCCAGGACCGCTGCGATTTTTTTCATATCCCCTTCGATGCCGGCCGGGACGGGGGAGCGAGGATTATCACCGGGCATTCCGGTGCCCGGAAATCGGCCCATATCCCCGGCAGGGCCATTATCGATGTTCCATCGATGCTGCGCGCCGGCTTCCATACTTTCGAGGAGTATTCGCTCGATTTCGTCGCCGGTGCGATGCTGGGACAGGGCAAATCGATCCGACTCTCCGGCAAGGATAAAATCCGCGAAATCATTCGCCGCTTCACAGAAGAGCCGCTTTCCCTCGCAGAGTACAACCTGCGTGATGCCGATTTGACCCTGCAGATATTCGATCGTGCCGGTCTCCTCCCGAATGCCATCGAGCGCTCAAAACATTCGGGTCTTCTGATAGACCATTTCGGTGGAAGCATCGCCGCATTCGACTACCTTTACCTTCCCCGGCTTCACCGCGCGGGGTACGTCGCAATCGATGTGGCGGACATCGCTCCTCCCTCCGTGTCCCTTCCCGGCGGGTTTATCGTCGATCCAAAGCCGGGGCTGTATGAGAATGTACTCGTATTCGATTTTCGCAGCCTCTACCCCTCCATTATCATCACCTTCTGCATAGATCCCCTGGGCAGGATATCCCCTTCGCACAATCGGGTACAGGGGCCCGTAGGGCCGTCATTTGCCACCGATGCCACCATTCTTCCCCCTATCATTGCAGACCTCATGGAGGCACGCAGCAGGGCCAAAAGGGATCGGAATCCCTACCTTTCGCAGGCAATAAAAATTCTGATGAACAGTTTTTACGGGGTCCTGGGATCGCCGGGGTGCCGTTTTTTTTCTCCGGACATCGCATCCGCGATCACCGGCATCGGCCAATATATCCTCAAGCAGACGATAGAGTACATCCACTCCTCAACCGGCTTCACGGTCATTTACGGGGATACCGATTCGCTGTTCGTGTGCCTGGGAGGCGGCGGTCTCGGCGATCCTCCGGGAACGGCCGGTCCCGACATTGCCCGCCGGGCCACCGAATGGCTATCCGGTTTCCTGAAAGATCGATTCGGCGTAACGAGTAAACTTGAGCTGCTGTTTGAACGCCATTTCAGGCACTTTTTTCTTCCCCCGCTTCGCGGATCCACCGAAGGGAGCAAGAAGCACTACTGCGGATCCATCGTGGACGCATCGGGTGAAATGACCCTGCTGTTCAAGGGCATGGAATCGGCCCGATCCGACTGGACCGACCTTGCGAAAGAGTTCCAGTATGAGTTGTTTTTTCGCTTCTTCAACGGGAGGCCGATCGATGAGTTCATTCGATCGACGGTTGAAAAGGTGCGGCAGGGCAAGGCGGATGACAAACTGATCTATAGAAAAAGGCTTCGAAAGCCGATAGCCGACTATGTCGATCACCTGCCTCCCCACGTGCAGGCGGCGAAACTCCTGGACTCGCCCGGCAGGGTGATTCGCTACTGCATCACCACCGCCGGCCCCCAGCCGATCGAGCACCTTACCGCTCCCCTCGATCGGGAGCACTATATCGAGAGTCAGCTGCAACCGATAGCGGATTCGCTTCTTGAGTGGCTCGGCAGCGGATTTGATCGGATTTTATCCGGTCAGCAGGAGCTTCAACTGTAGGAAAGCCCGGACCGCGACTTCTTTCTCCGCATCACATAACAATGGAAGGGGGGCTTCAGAAGCCCCCCTTCCATTCTAAAACAATCTTTCCCAAACCCGGCTATCGACTACTTCGTCAACAGCAGTGTCGCTTGCCTTTCAAATGACCCTGCCTTGAAGCGGACAATGTACTGACCCGCCGACAGCAAACTGCCTTTCAGGTCGATGGAATAGGAACCCGCAGCCTGCCGGTTGTTAAAGGTCATGGCAGCCCTGCCGAGCATGTCGAACAGGGAAACTTCCACCTGCTCCGACTTGGGAAGCGAATAGTTGATCGCAGCCTGCTTCATGGAGAACTGATAGGAATCATGCGCGATCAGCGGCTGGGCCACGGAAGTAGAGGGTGCCAGTGTCCAGACACTCGACCACCCACTGGTTCCAGCTACATTACCCGCATTTACCTCCCAGTAATAATTGAAACCATGAGCGGGAGTGAACGACGCGGTAACCGCCGCTCCGCTCTGCGCGAGAACCGTACTGCCGAAGGAAGAGGAGGTGGAAACGAGAACCGTATAGGTACTTGCCGTACCGACGGTCCCCCAGCTCAGCGTGAGCGCCGTCGGAGTATGCGTGGTAAATACGTAACCATTCGACGGCGAGCTCAGGACCGGAGCTGCGGACGGTGCAGCAAGCGTCTGGAAGGTCCAGACACCCGACCAGGTGGTGCCGCCGGGATTAGTCGCACCGACCTGCCAGTAGTACGTTATGCCGGGATAGGCAAGACCGGTTGGTACCGCGGTCAGAGCCGTTCCGGGGGTAGAAGAGTATGTCGTCGTAATAAATGTCGAACCGGTTGAAACCCTGGCGGTGTACGAGATCGCTCCGCTTACCGAAGCCCAGCTCAGGGTCAGCGCGGTCAGTTGACCCGTTACGCCGTTTGACGGAGCGGAAAGTGCGGGTGCGGACGGAGCCAATGGAATGACCCCGAAGCTCGCGACACTCGAATATGCGCTCGATCCGCCTTGGTTGGTTGCATTCACTTTCCAGTAGTAGGTAAGCCCGTTTGCCAGGCCGGTCGGCGCCACGGAAGTAGCGGTAATCCCGGTCTGGGAGAATACGGTGGTACCAAACGCCGATGAAGTGGAAACCATGACGCCGTACGATACCGGCGCCGCGCCGCTTCCCGATGCCCAGCTCAGGGTCAGGTTAATGGCCTGATTTGGAGCGCCCGACGACGGGGCGGAAAGCGAAGGCGCAGCCGGAGCGGCGATGATCGTCATAAAACTTGAAACCGGCGACCACACGCTCGTACCGCTCGAATTGCTCGCGCTCATTTCCCAATAATACGTGGTACTGTTTAAAAGACCGCTCACACCCTTCGTAAGCCCGGTAATACCGGTCAGGTTCACAACGGTCGATGCGAAGGTCGAGACCGTGGAAACCTGCAGGGCATAGGAGGCGGCATAGTTTGATGAAGCCCAGGCAAGGGTGAGCGTTACTGCCGCGCCCTGAGCGCCGTTTGTCGGCGTGGAGAGACTCGGCGCAGCCGGGACCGAAAGGCCGGTAATCTGCGAAGGCACCGAAGGATTCAAAGCGCTATTGCCGTTTTCGTACGCCGAATCCGTATACGGCGTAACGTTGGCATTGAAGGGGGTCGGGTTACCCGCAGCAAAGAAACTTACCGAAGCGGGCATTTCACCGGCAGCGGTGTCCCACACCCTGAAATACATGACATTTCCCGGCTTCATGCCGAGCTTGGTAACGCCGGCCACAACGTTATGGCCCGCGACGGGGAAGGTGGTGGTAACGCCGGTGCTCGGCCACGTGCCGACGCCCCAGCAGTTACCGGCGGAATCGAAGACACCGATTTCGTCACCCGCGACTATCGGCGTACCGTTGAGCGTCGGGTGCGCCGCGGTATCGAGATATATGGTCAGGTAATTGCCCGTTATGCTGTCCAGCGGATTGAAATGCCTCGCAAAGGCGCCTCCGGCAAGGATTGTAAGAAAAATGACAACGGCCGACAAACTCTTCAGTGATACTTTAAACACGTGAGCCTCCTTTTCCTTTTCAATAAAAAGTTACAACTGATGACTACTGTTTTTATTTGATTTCAATGAGCTTCACCTGCTTATCGAACCCATTCGCCGTCATCCTGACCATATAGACGCCCGACCCGGGGACACTCCCCGCTGCCCTGCCGTTCCAGGTAACCGAGTAGCTGCCCGGTGCATACCTGGCCTTGGCGAGACGCTGCACGAGGCTGCCACGCATATCGTATACACCGATCTCCACCTCCTGATCGGCCGAGCCCGAAATCGCCGGTACATCGAAGGCGATGGTCACGCTTGCCCGGAAGGGGTTCGGATGAAGCCGCGGAAGAGCGAACGAGCTCATGTTCGCACCCGCCGGAACGCCGAGCGTTACGCTGAGGATCGTTTTCGCCGCATAGACCGGGTTCCCGCCCGCTACCGCGAGCGGATACTCTTTGGAACCGTCCCATAACCTGAAGCTGATCTTCTCCGAAGGCGCGCAACCGTCCTTTGCCCTGGTCAGCGGGTCCTGCCCCCAGATATTGAAGGCGGTCACCCCGTTCACCACGCTCCCGGCCCCGACAAGGTTCCCCTTCGTGTCGAAGGCGCCGACTTCGCAACTTCCCGAAGCGGGCTTGCCGCCGATTTCGACCTGCCGGGACAGGAGTATCTCACTGTTACCCGTTATGCTATGCTTCGTATAATGCCTGAGGGGCGGCTGACTCATATGCGGCTTTCCGGAGACGGCGGCCAGCAGCTTTGCCGGGTTAGAGCCCGCGGCAGGGTAGGTAAGGGTCGCATTCGCTTTAGTCACCATCACGTATCCCG
>CAZYYB010000091.1:0-13233 GCA_964651515.1 uncultured Fibrobacteraceae bacterium | reverse complement strand
TCCTGGAAACGATTTCACGGTTTCTCGAGGAGCAGAACAGCATTGAGATCCGGGGATTCGGCACCTTTTATGCGAAGATGCGCAAGCCCCGCCCGGCGCGCAATCCCAAAACCGGGGAGGTCGTTCCGCTCAATCGCCGGCTGGTACCGCTCTTCAAATACTCCGGCGACATGAAAAAGAAGATTGTCGAGGCGTTGCTGGAGAAAAATCCGGTGAAAGCACCATAGTCATTCGTCGTGTCGGAAGGCGAAATTGCCGCCTTCCATTCAACGGCACGGAATTTTAACCTTGAAGCCGATCGAAAGCAGGTAGTATAATTCTGGTCAAGGAGGTTTGAACATGCTGAGAATCGTTCGTGTCGTCGCCATCACCGTTGCGGTCGTTGCTCTCGCCTGGGTTATCAAAGAGATGTTCGGAACCAGCACCGAGAAAAGATCCGAAGACCTGGTTCAGAAAATAAGGATGAATGGAGTCTGAGTCGAACTCCCGACTCTCTTAACATCTCCCGCCTTCGTCATCCCCTGATGGTCCTCCGGCTTATTTGCACTACGTCACTGTGAGCATGTGGAATCCGGAAGAGCCGAGGCGAAATCGCTTCTCGGCGGAGGCGGCGGTAGTGTATATTCTATGTCCATTTTTTCCGGATCTCTTCGGAACGGTATTGTGCGGAAGTGGTGGAATTGGTAGACTCGCTAGGCTCAGGACCTAGTGGGCGCAAGCCTGTGGGGGTTCGAGTCCCCCCTTCCGCATATCCTCTTACCCGGCTGCCGGCATCGAAGCGTGCGATAAT
The DNA here is from genome assembly GCA_964651515.1 of uncultured Fibrobacteraceae bacterium. Lineage (GTDB taxonomy): Bacteria > Fibrobacterota > Chitinivibrionia > Chitinivibrionales > Chitinispirillaceae > BOG-1184. The sequence goes on along the minus strand of CAZYYB010000091.1, from coordinate 12,443 downwards.
GCAGAGTCCCCGCTTTCCGATCGAAGTTCTCCCCTTGCCGGTGGTCGAGAAAATCGCCGCGGGCGAAGTCATTGAACGTCCCGCCTCGGTCCTCAAGGAACTGGTTGAAAATTCGATCGATGCCGGTGCCACCGTTATCGAGGCCTCCATCGAGGGCGCCGGATTTTCAAGAATCAGGATTGCCGACAACGGGTGGGGCATGTCCGAACCGGATCTTTCCCGCTGCCTTCTGCGTCATGCGACCAGCAAAATCCGGACAAGCGACGACCTTTTCGCCATTACGACCATGGGGTTTCGCGGAGAAGCGCTCGCGAGCATCGGGGCGGTGAGTCGCCTGACGCTCTCGACCTCGGCCGACGCGAGCGGCCTCGGTCATGAAATTGCCTGCGACGGCGGCGTGCAGGGCTCCATGTCGCCGGTGGCACACGGCCGCGGTACCACCATCGATGTCCGGGACCTCTTCTATAACGTTCCCGCGCGGAAGAAATTCATGAAGAGTTCCCGCAGCGAGCAGATGGCCGCCGCGAGGGTCATTGAACAGCTTGCCGCCGCCTTTCCGGCCATCCATTTTTCTCTCCTTGCCGACAATGTCCGTCTTCTCGATTTCCCGCCCGTCGAAACGGTACCCGACCGGATCGGTCAGATCGCCGGAACATCGTTTGTGAAGGAACTCGTCGAATGCCGCGGCTTCCGCCCGGGGCTCGATCTGGTCGCCTGGGTATCGAGCCCGGAGGTCGTTCACACCCGGCCGCGCTTCCAGAACCTCTACGTGAACCTCCGGCGCGTCGATTGCGATGCCGTCACCCATGCCGTCAGGGAGGCCTCCGGGCGCTTCCTGGCCGCCCAGTACCGTCCGTCATTTTTCTGCTTTCTCACGGTCGACCCCTCGACGATCGACGTTAACGTCCATCCCACCAAGCAGCTGGTGAAATTCGAGGATGAACGCGCGCTGTTCGGCTTTGTCTATGCTGCGGTGCAGAAGGGCATCGGAGGAAGCCTGACGGCCCCGGCCGACATGATCGCCGGCAAACCGGGCTTGCCCCCGGCGGACGACCGGGGTATGCCGCCCGCCGATGCGGAAAGTTCCGCCCCGGACGAGGCCTCTCCCGAGGGGAAGCAGGAGTCGCTTCCGCTGCCCGGCTCGGCGCGGTTTTCCCTCTTCGCCGCAGGCGCCGAACCATTTGCGGGAGCGCGCACTCCGGCGACGAACGATCCGCCGGTCCTGCCGGATGCCGACGCTCCGGAAGCGCCCGAAACCATCGTTCCATTCAATGCGGCCGGCGGTTATAGCGGCGCGGCGGATCGGGTCGCCGAAGCCGGATGGGACCTCATCTCCTGCTATCAGATCCATGAGATGTACATTCTCGCTCCGATCAAGAACGGCATACTGCTCATCGACCAGCATGCGGCGCACGAACGGATCCTCTACGAACAGGCGCTCGAAGACGTCGGCCGCGGCCGCTCGGCTTCGCAGCAGCTCCTCTTCCCGGTGGTCATCGAACTCGCGGCGGCGGAAAAATCGGTCGTGCTCTCGGGTCTGCGTTTCTTTTCCTCCTTCGGCTTCGATGTGGGCGATTTCGGCGGCGCCGCGGTCGCGGTTTCGGCCATCCCCTTCTTCATGCGTACGGCGGATGCCGAGGATACGGTGCGTTCCATGGTCCGCTACCTTCTCGACGAGCAGGATCGGGACTTTTTCCACGAAACCGAGAGGCGTTTCGCGGCCGCCTTTGCCTGCGGCGCCGCGATCAAGGCGGGGCAGAAACTGTCGCAGGAGGAGATGAACGCACTAGTCAACAGCCTCTTCGCGACGAAGAGCCCGTATACCTGCCCGCACGGGAGGCCGACGCTGGTCAGGATATCGCTGGATGAGCTGGGGAGAAGATTTTTGAGGATGTAGAATCAGGTGGGGAAACCCGCGAAGCGAGGTTTCCCCACCTGAAGCTTTTAGAACGGTTCCCCCACCCGAGAGTACCTTTTCTTTTATAAATTTTTATGGCATCCACTAATAATACCCTCCCGATCACCGTCTTCCTCCACGCCATCGGCTGCCGCACCAACCAGGAGGAGGTCGCCGGACTTCGCGCCGCACTGCTCCGCGCCGGATTCACCGTCGTCGAAACCCCTGAAACCGCCGGGATCGTTATCCTTAACACCTGCTCGGTCACCGGACACACCGAATCCAAGATCAAACGGCTCCTCGGCTCTCTGGCGCGCAAGGCTCCCGGCGCATCTATCCTCGTCACCGGATGCATGGCCGAGCACCGGAAAGCCGAATTTCTGGAGATGCCCAATGTCGCCTGGGTGGTCGGCAACGGCTGCAAGGGAAGCATTCCCGAAATTCTGCGCGGCGATCGGGCCGGACTCTTTTTCCGGGAGCTTGCGGCAACGCCGCTTCCCGGTGCCGCTGCCCCGGAGCCGCCTCTTGTCGGCGGACGGACCCGGATGCACCTCAAGATTCAGGAGGGGTGCGATCGCCGCTGCGCCTACTGCATCGTTCCCCTTCTGCGCGGGCCGTCGCGATCCGTTGCCGCCGACGACATCGAGCACTCATTGCGATTGGCGATAGAGGCCGGGTACAAGGAGATCGTTCTCACCGGTACCCATATCGGCCAATACCGGGACGCCGGCGGTGTGCGTTTTTTTTCACTTGTGGAACGGCTGCTCGGCGTTGAGGGCGACTTCCGGCTGCGTTTGAGCTCGGTCGACGGCGAGGAGGTTTCCGACGATCTGCTCGCCATGGTCGGGGAGGGGGGGAAGCTGTGCGACCACCTCCATGTCAGCCTGCAGAGCCTCTCGGGCGAGGTGCTGCGTCGCATGAATCGACCCGCTGCCGATATCGGGGCGCTCATCGGGCGGCTGACCTCTTTTCGCGCCCGGTATCCCGCCGCCGGTCTCGGCGCCGATTTTATCGTCGGGTTTCCCGGGGAAACCGAGGCGCAGTTCGAGGAGACGCTTGCGGGCGTCGTCAAAATAGGGTTCTCCTATGCGCATATTTTCCGCTACTCTCCCCGCCCAGGAACGCCGGCGGCGCTCCTGGGCTCGGCTCTTCCCGAGGCGGTGAAGCGCCATCGCGGCGACCGGTTGCGCGAGGCGGTGGAGAAGAGCGCGGCCGCTTTCGCCCGGCGGCAGATCGGGACGACCAGGAGAATCATCACCGAAGGCGGGTCGGCCGGGGGGATCACCGCGAATTACCTGGCAATCGATCCCGGCCGCATTTCGGCACTTCCCAATTCGTGGCTTGATGTTATAATAGAAGAATCCGCGCGAACAGGCCGGCGGTGCAAAGCGCATCCTTCACGCAACGAGGAACCATGAATCAGCCATTGCAGGATGATTATACGAGGAAGGTAAGTGAGCGGTACCGTCGCGTCATCGAGAATATCGAAAACCTGCCCGCCCTTCCGGCAATCGTTACCCGACTGCTCGAAGTGGTTAACTCGCCGGAAACTTCCGCCGACGATGCCTCAAAGCTTATCCAGAAGGATCCCGCCCTGACCAGCAAGGTCATCCGCCTCGCCAACAGCGCCTTCTACGGCATGCCCCGGTCGGTTTCATCGGTATCCAGCGCCATCGTGATCCTTGGCTTCAATGTCATCCGCTCGGTCGTTCTGTCGGCATCCATCATGAAAATGTTCTCCGATCCATCGAAGCAGACCGTGAATCGGGACCACTTCTGGAAGCATTCGGTCATTACCGCCATTGCGGCCAAGGAGCTCGTGCGTCATCTGCTGAGCTACAAGTTGTACGATCCGGAAGGCGCCTTCTGCGCCGGCATTCTGCACGACATCGGCAAGTTGATATTCAACGAGTACCTCTCGGCCGATTATCGCGAAGTATGTCAATACAGCCGCGATCGCGCGGTGCCGCTGCTCGATGCCGAAACGTTGATGCTCGGCATCAATCATGCCGAAATCGGACGGATCCTGGCCGATAAGTGGGCGCTGCCGCCCGACCTGGAGCTCAGCATGGTGTTCCATCACTACCCGGACCATTCCGAGGAGATCGTCGATTTTGTCAACATTATCCACCAGGCGGACCGCATTGCGCACGATGCCGGGGCCGGGCTTGTCGATGATGAGGCCTTAACCCCGGAGTGGACCGAAAGCCGGACGCAGCTGCATGTCGATGACGAGGTGTACAACCGCATCCGGGAGCTCTGCTTTGCCGCGGCAGCCGGCCCGGTCGAGTATCTTTCTATCGTTCAGTGATCCCCGCGCCGGAGCGTTACGGCTTATCGGTGCTTGTCGGGTCGCGGCAGGACAATGCGTGCGGTGCCCGGGGGAGGCGATGTGGACGTTTCGGCATTGGTAGACAGGATTGCAACGTTGCCGACGCCGCATGCGGTTCTTCGAACGATCATGGCCGTTGCCGGAGACCCCGAAACCCCGGTCGCCGGGTTGGTTGACACTCTTAAGTATGATCCCGCAATCGCCGGCCGGATTCTCCGGGCCGCCAACGCCCACTCCGGCGAATATCCCCGCAGGATCTCCGCGATCCCGAATGCGATTGACTTTCTCGGCCGCGACCGGGTGTGCGCGCTTCTCCTGCTCTCGCGCCACTTTGCCGGTGAAACGGGGGGGGCGTTGCCGCCGTTTTTTGCGCCGGAGAGGTTCTGGCGCCATTCGGTGCTCGTCGCGCTCTTTGCCGCGTCGATCGGCCGCCATCTGAAACGGTACGCCGCCGTCGATGAAGAGGAACTGTTTACCGGCGGGCTTCTGCATGATATCGGCAAGATCGCCCTGGCGGTCGGCGGCGGCACAAGCCTCGAAACGGCCCGCCTGCGGAGCATGGCGGAGTCGCTTCCGTTCCACTCCGCCGAGGACCGGGAGCCCCACGCCATGGTCGGGGCGCTTCTGGCGAACGCGTGGAGTCTGCCGCCCGAGCTTCAGCAGGCCTGCGGAGGCCACCACGAACCGGCCGTGGCGGGGTGCTTCGTCTCGGTCATCCACTTTGCCGACATCATGGCCCACCTCGTCGGTTACCCGGTGTTTGACGGCGAGGCGACACCTCCCGTCGATCCCGCGGCGCTTGCCGCATTCCCGCTGCCTCCGGAGCGTTTGAAGCTCATTGCCGCGGACGGGCTTCTCACGCTCGGGAATCTGGAACAGCGGTTCGGTCTCGCCGGTCGGCCGGGAACCGCGGGCTGACCGGCGAGTTTGCCCTGTCAACGCATTAAACCTCCCGTGGCCCAATGATACATTGTATTTTTAGCGCATGAATTTCTTCAGTCGATTAAAAGAGGGGCTCAGCAAGACCCGGTCGCAGATCGCCGCGATTGTCGGCCTCAAAACCGAATTCGATGAAAAGTTTTACGAAACGCTCGAAGAGGCCCTGATTGCCGCGGATATCGGCCTCGACCTTTCACAAACCGTCATCGATCAGCTTCGCCTTGAGATCCGGGGCAAGGGGCTCAAGACCGCCGGGGCGGCCTATACCGCCCTCAAGGAGCTCCTGGTCGCAGATTTGACATTTGAAACCAATCCTCCCCCCGTCGGTGTGAAGCCCTGGGTCGTTCTGGTGGTCGGCGTCAACGGGGTGGGCAAGACCACGACGATCGGCAAAATTGCCGCCGCCTATGCCGCCGAAGGCAGAAAGGTGATGCTCGGCGCCGGCGATACCTTCCGGGCCGGAGCCATCGAACAGCTGCGGATCTGGGCCGACCGTACCCATTCCGATTTTGTCTCCCAGCATGTCGACGCCGATGCGGCCTCGGTCGCCTACGACGCCCTGGAAGCCGCGAGTAAACGCGATATCGATGTGCTCCTGCTCGATACTGCCGGTCGGCTGCACAATAAGGTAAACCTCATGAACGAGCTGGAAAAAATCATCCGTGTGATCCGGCGCCATTCGCCCATGGCTCCGCATGAGATCCTGCTCGTGATCGACGCCACGACCGGCCAGAACGCCCTCAGGCAGGCGGAGGTCTTCCACGGTGCCATCGGCCTGACCGGTCTGGTCATCACCAAACTCGACGGCACCGCCAAGGGCGGCATCGCGCTCGCCCTCGCCCGGTCGCTCAAAATTCCCATCCGGAAGATCGGTGTCGGCGAGAGCATCGAGGATCTCCAGGATTTCAACCCGCGCGACTATGTCGAGGCGATGTTCGGAGACCTGGACGCGCAGGCCCCGCAATAAATTTTCCGCCCAGGGGGATTTTTAAAAAGTCAAATTCTCTTTCCGGATGGCCGAGCCGGATTACAAGAATAATATCAAAGTCAAATGCTTCTTCTGGATGGCCGAGCCGGGTCACCCCCGCGGTGAAGGAGTGCCTCATAACCGGCCTCTGCGGTGGTTCCCCCACCAAAGGTTGCAAGATTGGTTTCCCCACCTGAGAAACTTATTTTTCATTCCGGCAAACCGGACCGGATAACCGCCTATTTTCTCTCGTACATCTTCTTCACGCGATGCTCGACCAGGACGGCCAGGTCGGCGAGAGCCTTTTCGATCTTAAAAAGCTGCCCCGCGATCATGAGGAGAAAGAGGATCGCGATGAAGCCGAAGCCGGCCAGGATGTAGAATATCAGGTTTCCCATGCACCCTCCGTTACAGTGTTCCGCCCGGATCCATGTGGGGCGGCCGCAGCAGGTTCCGCTTCGAGCGGTTGAAGCCCGCGCAGGCGATCATGGCGCCGTTATCGGTGCAGAGCGACGGGCTCGGGAAGAAAACCTGCGATCCGAGGCGTCGCCGCATCTCGTCGCGCAGCCGCCCGTTGCACGCGACACCGCCGACGAGCGCGACGCGGCGTATGCCGGTCGATTCGGCCGCTTCGACGCAGTTGTTAACAAGTGATCGGACCGCCGCCTCCTGGAAAGCCTTGCAGATGACCGGCCTGCCGGCGCGCGTCCGCCGCGCGGCATCCGCGTTCAGGTAGTATTTCAGCGCCGTTTTAAGGCCGGAAAAGCTGAAGTTGAGCGGAGCGCCGGGCATCCGGGCAATGGGAAAATCCGGGACGGCATCGCTTCCGGCAAGGCGCGCCTCCTCCTCGATGGCGCGGCCGGCGGGGTAGGGAAACCCGAGCATCTTTCCGACCTTATCGAACGCCTCGCCCGCGGCATCGTCGACGGTCCGGCCGAGGCAGCTATAGGTTCCGACATCATCGACACGGTAGATGGCGGTGTGGCCGCCCGAGGCTACCAGGGCCAGGAAGGGGAAGCCGATTGCGGGATGTTCGAGGAGTATCGCGCAGATGTGGCCTTCGAGATGGTTGATGCCGCAGACCGGGATGGTGTGCCGGACATGGAGTCCGAGTGCGAAGCCGACGCCGATGAGCAGCGCACCGGCCAGGCCGGGGCTGTCGGTGACCGCGATGAGACCGATATCGCCGATGGTGAGCGAGGCCTCCGCAAGGACCCCGGCGGCGAGGCGGTCGATCTTTTCGAGGTGTGCCCGCGAGGCGACCTCCGGGACCACCCCCCCATAGGCGGCATGCTCCAGCTGGGAGTAAACCTTGTTCGCGAGGATGCGCTGATCGTCGAGCAGAGCCACCGATGTTTCATCGCAGGATGATTCTATGCCAAGGGTAACCATTGCGCGCTGCTTTCACCAGAGTAGACGGGGCCCGTCACGGGGAGACGGGTATCGGCACCGATCGGGCCGGTTCGAAAAAATAATTCCAACCGGTCGGCCGGCGGCGGCTCCGGAAGGCGAGTCTTGAAAATAAAACGACAATCTGGTATTATATATACTCCGCTGCGGGGAGCGGGGATGTCCCATTGCCGGTCATACCGGGGAGAAGCACCATGAAAAATGAGGCGGATTCGGCTATCGGGATCATACCGGGACGGCCGGGGAGTTTACCCCTGGTACAATCCGCAGCCGGCCCCGGGGCCGCCGGGGAGAACCGCTCGATACTGATCGTCGACGACGAATACTCTATTTGCCAGCTCCTCGTCGATTTCTTCCAGAGTCAGGGATATCGTACCTATCAAGCTTCGAACGGGCTGGAAGCGCTTGACCGCATACCGCAGTGCTCCCCGGAGATCATCATATCCGATATCCGCATGCCGGGCATGGACGGCATCGAGCTGTTCCGCATTACCCGGGAACGATATCCGGAAATCAAACATGTCCTCATGACCGGATACGATGTCGACGAGTATCTCTCCCTGATCCGGCAGCATAATATCGGGAATATCATGGTTAAAGGGGCGGATTTCAACCTCAGGGAGATGTCCGCCTACGTGCGGTCGATCCTGACCGGCGATATATTCGGCCTGGAACGGTATTTTCCCGGCCGGAAAACCGAACGGGTCAGCATCGATTCCTACGACCGGTCCGACGAGGTGTGCTCGCGGATCGCCGGACTCTGGCGCGGTAAGGACGAATTTTACCTGCGGCTCGCCATCGACGAACTGGTCGCCAACGCGGTGTTTCACGGCGCGCTCCGCTCCACGGGCATTACCCGCGAAGAGTGGCGGCAGGACATCGTCATCGACGAAGACAGCGCCATTTCCGTCACCTGGGCGGTCGACGACGAGAAGCTCGGGGTCGCGGTCGAGGATCCCAAGGGTGTCCTGAAAAAGGTCGATGCCCTCCGCTGGCTTGACCAGGAAGACAATTCCGGCCGGGAAAGGGTGGAGCACGGACGCGGGCTCTATCTCGTGCGCCGGTTGATCGATCGCTTCATCATCAATATCGAGCCCGGCAGGCGTACCGAATGCATCATCATGCAATATTTCAGCAGAAACCACATTCATCGCCATAAACCTCTCCAGATCAACGAAATTTAAGCGACCCGCCTGTTTTCACTATTCCACTATTTGTCCGGGACGGGCAGAACGTACATTTATTGGTCTCATTTTTTTTGATCATCCGTCGCGAACTTTTTCCGGCGACGGCGACGCACGACAGGTATTTTCCGGTGCATCCATGCTCAAGGTATTAATAATCGACGACGACGCGGAATCGCGTGAAGCCATGCGACAGCACCTGCTGCGGCTCGGTTTCGAGGTATTCATGGTCGAAACCGGGGAACGCGCCCTCGAAGAGCTCCAGAAGACCGCCTTCAGCGCGGTGTTCGCGCCGCTCTGCCTGCACGGCCTCGGCGGGAGGGGAATCGCCCGCTGGGTAAAGGCGAACCGGATGGATGAGACCCGCGTTTTCATCATGACCAGCTGGAAGGGCGAACTCGAACTGGACCTGCTGCGATTCGACGGCATCCGGGGGGTCATCAGGAAACCGCTCGTTTTCAGTGAGATCCGCGATACCGTGCTCGCAAGCCTCGGCTAGTTCGCCCGGCCGGCCATGGCCCGATACGTGCACATTAACCCGGAGGAGAAGCTTATGCCCCAGAGATCATCATACAAACGTCATATCGCCTGCATCGGCGCCGGCTATGTCGGCGGTCCGACCATGGCCATGATCGCGGCCCGCTGCCCGCAGTACAAGGTGACCGTGGTCGACATCAACGCGGCGCGCATCGAGTCGTGGAATTCCGACACCCTGCCGATCTATGAGCCCGGCCTCATCGAAGTGGTGAAGATCGCCCGCGGCCGCAACCTGTTTTTCTCGACCGAGGTCGAAGCCGCCATCCGCGAGGCGGAGATCATATTCGTATCGGTCAACACCCCCACGAAAACCTTCGGCGAAGGGGCGGGCAGGGCCGCCGACCTCCAGCACTGGGAGCGGACCGCGCGCATGATCGTGCGCGAAGCCGCCTCCGACAAGATCATCGTCGAGAAGAGCACCCTGCCGGTTCGCACCGCGGCCGCCATGTCGCGGATCCTGAACGCGAACGACAAAGGGATCCATTTCGAGGTGGTCTCGAATCCCGAGTTCCTCGCCGAGGGCACCGCGGTCGCCGATATCGCCACCCCGGACCGGGTCCTCATCGGCGCGCAGGAGACCCCCCAGGGGGTCCGGGCGCGCGACGCCATCGTGGAAATCTACGCCAACTGGGTCGGGGCGGACAAAATTCTCACGAGCAACGTCTGGAGCGCCGAACTCTCCAAACTCGTGGCGAACGCCTTCCTGGCGCAGCGGATTTCATCGATCAACTCGATCTCCGCGCTCTGCGAAAAGACCGCGGCGAACGTCATGGAGGTTTCCCACGCCATCGGCATGGACGGCAGGATCGGCCCCCGCTTTCTCGCCCCGAGTATCGGCTTCGGCGGTTCCTGCTTCAAGAAGGACATCCTGAACCTTGTCTACATATGCCAGAGTTACGGGCTCACCGAGGCGGCGCGCTACTGGGAGAGCGTGGTCGCGATGAACGACTACCAGCGCCGCCGGTTCGTCAGTACCATGGTGAACGCCATGTTCAATACGATCGCGGGCAAGCGCATCGCCATCTTCGGTTTTGCCTTCAAGGCCGATACCGGCGATACCCGCGAATCCCCGGCCATCGGCGTTGCCGAACAGCTCATCGAGGAGCGCGCGCAGGTGGTCATCACCGATCCGCAGGCGCTCGAAAACGCGAAAACCGACCTGGCGGCGCACGGCGCGGCCATCGAGTTTACGCACGACCCCTACGCCGCCGCGAAGGGCGCGCATGCCATCGCCCTGTGTACCGAATGGCAGGTGTACCGCGACCTCGATTACCGGCGCATAGTGAAAAGCATGGAGAAACCCGCCTTCATCTTCGACGGCAGGAATATTCTCGACCACGAGGCGCTGTTCAAACTGGGCTTCAACGTCTATTCCATCGGCCAGGAAGAGCGCCGGCATTTTTAAAAAATGCCGATCGCGTGGTGCAGCAGCCGTACCGTTTTGGGCCCGACCAGTTCGGTGTCAACGCCGTACCACTGCTCGCCGATCTTGAAGACCGTGCCCGGGAGCGCGGCATGTCCGATGGCGATATACGAATGCTCGATCTCGTAGAGGCCCGACCGGATCGCTTCCCTCCGTGCAAGCAGCGCGCCGATCTGTTCGTCGAGCCGTGCCACCGCCGCGTCCAGTTTATTCAGGAGCAGCTGCTCCGAGGCGGTCAGGCGCTTCTTGATCGCCACGAAGTGCCGGTACTTTTTGATCACCTCGGTATACTCGTAGTGCTTCCCCTTGATCGCGAGCTCCTCTTCCTCGTTTTTTATGAGCTCTTCGAGAAGCGAAAAGTCGGAGCCGACCTCCAGGTTCGTCCGGACGCCGGTCAGGTTTCCCACCGACCAGAGGGTGATGCTTTCTCGCGCCATGAGCGTGCCGCCCGCCGCGGAGTGCGGTTTCCCGTGGAGGGTAATGTCTTTCTGGGCGTAAAGTTTACTGTTGATCGCCTCCCGGGCGATGTTGATCGTGCGCTTCGATTTGACGGTCTGGTTCATGACGAAGCCGAGGTTGACATCGCCGTCCGCTTCGAGCAGGCCCTTACCCTGGCCGATGAAGCCGTGCTTGCAGAGAACGGCGCCGCCGACGATGAGGGTGCAGTCCTCGATCAGCCCCTCCACCTGCAGGTCGCCGCCGCATTCCACCCTGAACCCCGGCTTGATATCCCCCTTGATCATGACCGATTTGTCGTAGCGGATATTCCCGGTCGAAAAGTCGACGTCGCCGTCGATGGTAAAGCCCTCGTGGACCTCGACGAGCCCGTTTGCATACCGGACGACGCCGTCGATGGCGGCGACGAGCTCGCCCGAACCGTCGATCGCCGTGTTCGGTCCCGCCGGTAAAACGGCGGGAAGCCCGTCGGCGGCGGGGATCGCCTCGCCGAATATCGTCGTTCCCGGGCTGCCTCCCCCGGGCGGGCACAGGCGGGCCAGTTTTTTCCCCGTGCCCACGGCGATGTACAGGTTGACTTCACGATAATCGACGGTACCGTCCGGGTTGACCTTTGGAGAAAGCGAGGTCCGGGTATCGAAGAGGAATTCAACCGTTCCGTTATCGCCCGCCCGCGCGGGGATGCCCCTGGCCACGCCCTCGAATTCGGCATGCTGCTTCTCATTTTTCCAGGCGGCGACGATATCGACCAGGAGCGCCTCGTTCACCCCGCAGGTAATGCCGTTCTGCCGGATGACCGCCTGCAGCGCCGCAAGGGTGATCTCCTCGCTGACCGGCCCGGCCGGCACGATGACGAGCTTCGCGGACATGCCATCCCGGGCGATCGATAGTTCGAGCTTCGGCGGCAGCGGCGCATGGTGGATCGACGGGAATTCCGGGTCGACGGCCTCCGGCGCGCTCCCGTCGGAGCCGGAGGTCGCCGGTCCCGCGATGTCGTAGGGCTGCTCGCGGCTGACAATGTCGATCTTCTTAACCCCCGCGATCTTCAGCCGGAAGATGCCTTCGTTGGTCAGCGGCTCCGACTTCTGGATGGTGCCGGCGCTTCCGGGCAGGACGATGTCCTCCGAAGGTACCATGCCGGGCCGGGCATCATGTAAGTCGATCTGCACGTGAGGCTCCTTTTTTCCAGCTTATATTGTGCGATGGGGAGGGGAGGGAAGCAAGGGAATTCTTTATGGTGGTGGGGGCACCAACCCTGCTGCCTTTGGTGGGGGAACCACCTTGCGGTGGTTCCCCCT
>CAZYYB010000090.1:0-13335 GCA_964651515.1 uncultured Fibrobacteraceae bacterium | reverse complement strand
CTTTTCGGCCTTCGCATACTCGTGGCGGAGGAAGATGTAGGCGGTCGTCGCCTCCAGGGCATAGGCGGCGATGAGCAGCCCCTCGATCGCCTGGTGCGGATTGCCTTCGAGAAGGAGCCGGTCCTTGAACGCGCCCGGTTCCATTTCGTCGGCGTTCATGATCACGAACCGCTCCCCGCCGTCTCCGGGCCGCGGCATGAAGCTCCACTTGGTGCCGGTCGGGAATCCTGCGCCGCCGAGTCCGCGCAGGCCCGATTGCTTGACGCTGTCGCAGACCTCCTGCGGCGTCATGGCGAAGAGCGCCTTGCGCAGGGCCTCGTAGCCGCCCCGCTCCCGGAACTCTCCCAGGGAGAGCGGCTCTTTGCCGGAAGATATGTTTCTGGTTAAGATTTTCATAGTAAGAAAAGTGACAAAGAAAAAAGGCTTCAGGCCTCAGGCTTCAGAAAAGTCAAAAACCGGCTTTATGAACCGATGTCGCCGTCCGGAGCTTTGGCAAGCATCTTTTCGCCACTTCCTCGGTGTTTTTTGCCTGAAGCCTGAGGCCTGAAGCCTGAAGCCTTTTTTTCTTCATCCCGCATCCCTCATCCTTATCTCTTCGAGTATTTCATCGACCCTTTCCGGGGTCAGGTTGCCGACGAGCGTGTCGTCGACCATCATTGCCGGGGCCTTATCGCAGGCGCCAAGGCAGGTCGCCGGCAGGAGCGTAAAAAGGTTGTCCGCGCTCGTACCGGGCATGGCATCGAGCCCGAGCGCGGCGAGCAGCCGATCGCGCACCGGTTCGAACCCCATGATCCAGCAGCTGACGCTGTCGCAGAGGAGCAGCACGTGCCTGCCGACCGGTTTCCGGTAGATGCGGTTGTAAAAGGTGGCGATCGCTTCGAGCGATGCTTCGGCCATGCCGAGATGGACGGCAACCTCGCGCAGGCTCTCGTCGGAGATGAAGCCGCGACGGCGCTGCACGATCCGGAGCGCTTCGGCGGCCGCTTCCTCCGGGCGCGGGGATTCTTCCAGCAGGGCGGCGAGTTCGGCGGTTTCTTCACTTGTCAGCATGGTCCTCCCCTCAGCGGTCGACATCCGCGAGAACGAAATCGAGCGCCCCGAGAATGGCGATAAGGTCCGGAATCATCGCCCCGCGGCAGAGCTGCGGCACCATCTGCAGATGCGGGAACGAGGGCGTCCGGATGCGGACGCGGTAGGGCGATGTCCCGCCGTCGCTCACGATATAGTACCCGTTGCTGCCCTTGGTCGCCTCGATGCCGGCAAAGACCTCTCCCGCGGGCATGACCGGTCCGTGGCTCACCGCAAGGAAATGGTTGATGAGCGTCTCGATATCGTGCATGGTCCTCTCCTTCCGGGGGGGCGTGGCGAGCGGGTGGTCGGCCTTGTACGGTCCTTCCGGCATATTGTCGACGCACTGCGCGACGATGCGCAGCGATTGCCGCATCTCCTCGACCCGGACGAGCGCGCGATCGTAGCAGTCGCCCCGGCTGCCGAGCGGCACCTCGAAATCGAACCGCTCGTAGCCCGAGTAGGGTTTTTTCTTCCGGAAATCCCAGTCGAAGCCGCACGCCCGCAACCCCGGACCGGTGACCCCCCATTCGATGGCCTGTTCGGTCGTGAAGGCGCCGACGCCGACCGTGCGGCTCTTCAGGATGGGGTTGCGCATTACCATGGTATCGTACTCATCGAGCCTTTTCGGCATGGCGGCAACGAACTCGCGCACCGGGAGCTCCCACCCGGCGGGGAGGTCCTGCGCCACGCCGCCGATGCGGAACCAGTTCGGGTGCATGCGCGCGCCGCAGATCGCGGCAACGATGTCGAGAATCCGCTCCCGGTCGGAAAACATGTAGAAAACCGGCGACATGGAGCCCAGATCCTGCGCAAACGTGCCGTACCAGACCAGGTGGCTTGCTATGCGGAAGAGTTCGGCAAGCATGACGCGGATGACCTCGGCGCGGGGCGGCACCGTGATGCCGGCGAGCTTTTCGACCGCGAGCACATACGCGAGGTTGTTCATGACCCCGCCGAGGTAGTCGATCCGGTCGGTGTAGGGCAGGAAGGTGTGCCAGGTCTGGCGCTCGCCCATCTTCTCGGCGCCCCGGTGGTGATACCCGATGTCCGGCGCCGCATCGACGATGGTCTCCCCGTCGAGTTGCAGCACGAGACGGAAGAGGCCGTGCGTTCCCGGATGGTGCGGCCCGACGTTGAGAAACATGAAATCGACCTCCTCGTTCCCGCGTTTCATGTTCCACTCCTCGGGGCGCAGGCGCAGGCTCTCGAGCTCCTCCTCCTCCCGCCGGTCGGACATGACGAACGGCGCCATGTCCGTCGCGCGGGAGGGATGATCCTTGCGGAGCGGGTATCCCTGCCAGGAAAACGGCATGAGGAGCCGCTTGGGAAACGGATGACCTTCGAAGGTGATGCCGAACATGTCGAGCGCCTCTCGCTCGTACCAGTTGGCCGACGCCCAGAGCGGCGTGACGCTCGGCACGGCCGGCGACTCGCCGGAGAGCGCGGTTTTGATGCGGAGGTCGGCATTGGCATCGAAGGAGAAAAGGTGGTAGACCACGGTAAAATCGTGCCCCGGTCTCCTTTGGCCGTTCCGCCGGCTTCGTTCGTCGAGGGCGGTCAGGTCGTAGAGCATGCGGAAGGGTGCCGGCGATTCGGCTTTAAGGTGGTGCAGCACGGCAAGGAGGTCGTTCCGGTCGATCCAGAGGGTCGGAATGCCGTCGACGGTCGCCTCCTGTACGGCAACGGTCCGCCCGAATTTCGAAGCCAGGTCCGCCGCGACGGTCATCTCATGCGTCATGCGCGTCGCTCCTCATAGCTCGTCGATCCCGCGCAGGGTCCCGGAGGTCCGCCGGGCCTCCCTCTTCATATCGCGCATGCTGGGGACGGGGGGGCGGATAACGGCTTGAGAACCGCCGATCCAGCTTAACGGGCGTTTTTCGGTTCCCGCAAGAGTGCGTAAAAGCAGGAGTCCCTCCATGAATGCCTCGGGCCGGGGCGGACATCCCGGTACGTACACGTCGACCGGCAGGAACCGATCCACGCCCTGAACAACGCTGTAGATATCGTACATTCCGCCGGAGTTGGCGCACGACCCCATCGAGATCACCCAGCGGGGTTCCATCATCTGGTCGTACAGCCGGCGGATCACCGGCGCCATCTTCATGAACACCGTACCCGCGACGATAAGGACGTCGGCCTCGCGCGGGCTGCTCCTGATCACCTCGGCGCCGAAGCGGGCCAGGTCATACCGGCTTGTCAAACTCGTGGCCATTTCCACGTAGCAGCAGGAGAGTCCGAAGTTGAACGGCCAGAGTGAATTCTTCCGTCCCCAGGCGAGCAGATCCTGCAATCGCGCGAGGACGAAGTTGTTCACCGCCGCTCCGGACGGGGCCGATTGAATGCCGTCGAGCCGGTTCTTCATTGTCGGTTGCCCGGCCGGACCTCGAGCGCTCCCTCGCGCCGGAGGCAGGCGAATCCGGCGGAGAGAATGACGATGAACAGGAGAATGGCAAGGTACCCGGTCCAGCCCGCCTCGTGCAGCGCTATCGCCCAGGCGAAGACAAAAACCGATGCGAGATCGAAGACGAGAAAAAACATCGCAATCAGGTAGTAACTCACGGAGAGACGGAGATGGGTCGAGCCGGTCGGGTTCATGCCCGACTCGTAGGGGAGCGGGCTTCGATTCCTCCGCCGCTCGCCCAGGAGGTGCGAGGTCACGAGCATCGCGCCGATGACCATGGCAATCGCAGCAGCATAGACTGCCAGCGGCCACTGGAGGGAGATGGCACCACCGCCTGCATTCATCGCAAAATTCCTCTCATATATGAGAAAAGCATTGCAAATATGCAAAATTTATGCCATAGTGTAAAAAAAGGCTCCGGCCTCAGACCCCATGTTTCAGCCTGCAGCCTTTTCCCATAATGAATATAAAGATTGCCATTCCCGCAAAATAGTGAGAAATGAGGGAGAGACGGGGGGCCGATCATCCGGCCCTTCAGTCCGAGCCCTCGCACTCGCCGATCTGGTCGACGGTCGGCGGAAACCAGCGGCGACCGTCCTGGGCGATGAGCACCTCCGCCTCTTCGGGACCCCAGGATCCGGCACCGTAGTTTGGAAAATCCTCGGGCGTGGCCGAGGCCCAGTGGTCGAGCACCGGCATGAGGATCGACCATGCCGCCTCGACGTGGTCGATCCTTTTGTACAGTGTCGCGTCCCGCTGCACGACATCGAGGAGCAGCGTCTCGTAGGCGTCGCGGGGCTGGACCTTGAATGCTTCGCGGTAGAGAAATCGCATGTCGGCCTGGCTGAGGTGCATGGTAAGGCCGGGCCGCTTCGCCTGAAACCTGAGCAGGATGCCTTCGCTCGGCTGGATGTGAATGATGAGCCGGTTCGGCAGCCAGTTGCCCAGGGCGGACGCGGGGAACGACTGGTGCGGTACCGGCCGGAACTGGATCGAAACCTCGGAGGCCTTGTAGGGCATCCGCTTGCCGGTGCGCAGGTAGAAGGGGACGTCCTGCCACCGCCAGTTGTCGATAAAGAGTTTCAGGGCGGCGAAGGTTTCGGTTCGCGATTCCGGATGCACCCCTCCCTCTTCACGGTAGCCCGCCACGTGCCTGCCCTGCAGCCACCCGGCCGCGTACTGGCCGCGGGCGGCATGGCGGTAGAGATCGGTCGACGGCAGCGGGCGCACGGCATGGAGGACATCGACGCTCTTGTTGCGGATCTCCTCGGCATCGAAGGAGACGAGCGGCTCCATGCCGATGAGGCAGAGCACCTGGAGAAGGTGGTTCTGCACCATGTCGCGGAGCGCGCCGGCGGCATCGTAATAGGCGCCCCGGTGCTCGACACCCACGCATTCGGCCATGGTGATCTGGACATGGTCGATGTAGCGCCGGTTCCAGATCGGTTCGAACAGGACATTGGCGAACCGGAATGCGAGGATGTTCTGGACCGTGTCCTTGCCGAGGTAGTGGTCGATGCGGAAAATCTGCCGCTCCTCGAACCCCGCCGAGATGGCGCGGTTCAGGGAACGGGCCGATTCGAGATCGTGGCCGAACGGCTTCTCCACCACGATGCGCATGCGTTTCCGGTCGATCGCGAGCCGCGCCTTGATGAGGTGGTGCACCACGGTCGGAATGATCTGCGGCGGGATGGCAAGGTAATAGATGACCTGCGGCCGGGTGTCCCACTCCCTGCTCTTGATGTCAATGTGTCCGGCGACCAGGGCATAGGCCTCCGCATCGTCGAAATTCTTGACGATGTAGGAGAGGTGCTCCCCGAAATCGTCCCAGGTATCCTCCCCGGTTCCGGCGAATCGCCTGACGCCCTCCCGCATCCGCGTCCGAAACTCCTCCTCGCTCATCGACTTCTGATCGATGCCGATGATGGCCAGGCGGTCGGGCAGGTTTTTTTCGAAGTGCAGGTTGCAGAGCGACGGCACCAGTTTGCGCCAGGTAAGGTCTCCGGCCGCGCCGAAGATGACGAAGATGGTCGGTCCCCGTTCAACGATGCTGGTCACGATCCGCCCCCCCTTTCCGGGTTGTATTGCCGGCGTCGTTCCCGGATTGCCACTCGGTATGAAAGGCTCCCCGGGCGTCGGTGCGCTCATAGGTGTGTGCCCCGAAGTAGTCCCGCTGTGCCTGGATCAGGTTGGCGGGAAGCCAGGGGCTCGAAGCGCCGTCGATGTAGGATAGGCTCGCCATGAATGCCGGGGCCGGGATGCCGAGATCGGCGGCGGTATCCGCCACCCACCCCAGCGCCTGCCGCCGTCTCGACACCTCGCCGCCGAGCCCCTCGTGGAGCAGGAGGCTCGGCAGGTCGGGCTCGTCGTGGAACGCCTCGCGTATCCGCTCAAGCACCCTCGTGCGAATGATGCAGCCGCCGCGCCAGATACGGGCGATCTCCCCGAGGTTGAGACCGAAGGCGTACACCTTCGATGCGGCGGCCAGGAGCGCCATGCACTGCGCAAAGGTGACGATCGTGGCGGCATGGAGCGCGTTCCGCAGATTGACGAGAAAAAGGTCCCGCTCCCCGGCGAACCGCCGCTCCTGCCCGTGAATGAGCGTTGCGATGCCGCGCCGCTCCTCCCGGTTCATTGACAGATGTCGCGCCGCAACCGCCGCGTCGACCGTCGGCAGGGGAACCTGGAGATCCATGGCGTCCTGCGAGGTCCATTTGCCGGTGCCCTTCTGCCGCGCCTCATCGAGGATCACGTCGATGAGCCGCTCCCCGGTCCTGTCGTCCCGCTCGGTAAAGATCCGGGCGGTGATCTCGACGAGGTACCCGCCGAGCTCGGTTTCATTCCATGCGGCAAAAGTCCCGGCTAATTCGTCGTCGTCAAGCCCGAGTCCCCGCTTCATGAGGTCGTAGGACTCGGCAATGAGCTGGAGCATGCCGTACTCGATGCCGTTGTGCACCATCTTGACGTAGTGGCCGGCCGAGCCCGGACCGAGGTACCCGACGCACGGCTCTCCCCCCGCCTCGGCGGCAATCGCTTCGAAGATCGGGCGCATGATTTCGTACGCCTCGAACGGGCCGCCGGGCATGATGCTTGGACCCTCCCGCGCACCGCGCTCGCCGCCGGAGATGCCGGCTCCCAGGAAATGGATCCCGACGGCGCCGGTCGCTCCTGCCCGGAGATCGGTATCCTTATAGAAAGAGTTGCCGCCGTCGATGATGCAATCCCCCCGCGAGAGGATCGGCAGCAGCTGGCCGATCACCGCGTCGACCGGCGGTCCGGCGGGCACCATGAGCAGCACGGCGCGCGGCACGGTGAGCGCATCGACCAGGCCGGCAAGCGATCCCGCGATAAGAATGGGCCTTTCGTGCGCCACCCCGACGGCAGTGTTACGCTTTTGCGCGTCGGTGTCGAATCCGGCGACCGGAAATCCGTGATCGGCCATGTTGAGCGTCAGGTTGCGACCCATTACCCCGAGCCCGACCACGCCGATGCGGCACCTGTCCTTCATCAGCCGCTCCCTTCGCGAATGTGCACTATGGCGGAATTCCCCCTATGTTCAGGGAGCAACCTTCACCTGGCCCCGGAGCTCACCCTCCCTATGCTTTTTCGTATGGACCATCACATAGATGCTGTCGCCCATGATGGCGGCCGCGAGGTCCTTGATCTTCATGCCCTTCATCGGACCGGCCAGGCGGGACGCATCGAGGGTGCCCTTTGCCACCGTTCCGCTCGACATCCCCTTGATCTCCTTTGCCGGCGGCGCTTCGGGGTAGAGCCAGGCGACCACGTCGCCGCTTTTTCCCATGGCGCCCTGGTGCAGGTGGATCTCGGTGAGACCGCGCAGGTCATTGACGGTTACCTCATAGCCGAGTTGCGTGCTGTCGGCCGAGAGCTGGAATTTGGCGCTCCCGGCGGCCTTGGTTTTGAGGGGCGGAATGACCTCGGTACCGGTGAGGTCGGCCGCAAAATTCACCATCGCGGTCGCCGGAGCGTTCGGGGCCGCGGTTGCACTCGATTCCGCCGCGGCCGATTGCATCGATCCGGCGGCAGGGGTCATGGCGGGCTTCTTCTTGCAGCCGATCGGGGCTATGCCGAAACAGAATAACGCCGTCGCGAGCAGGAGCAGTTCTTTTCTCATACCGGAGTCTCCTTTCAGGGAGGTTGATTTATTTCTCTGGTCGCCGGAGCCGGTTGAGCAGCAGCGTTGCCCGATCGACAATGGCAGTGACGGTAAATCCATATTCGCGCATCAGGACGTCCGCAGGCGCCGATGCGCCGAAATCGGCGAGCCCGACGACCTCGCCCCGATCCCCCACCCAGGCGTGCCACCCGAGCGGCGAGGCGGCTTCGATCGCAAGGCGGGCCGGAAGCGCGCTCGGCAGTACGGACGCGCGGTACTCCGCATCCTGCGCCGCGAATAGCTCGAAGCTCGGCATGGAGACCACGCGGGCGCCGATGCCCTTTGCCGCAAGCGACTGCTGCGCGGCGACGGCGAGGCATACCTCCGAGCCCGTGGCGATGAGGATGAGGTCGGTCGCTTCGAGCGACGGCCCGGAAAGCACGTAGGCCCCCTTGCGCAAGCCCTCTGCCGCGGCGTACCGCGTGCGGTCGAGGGTCGGCACGTTCTGGCGGCTGAGAATGAGCGCGGTCGGCCGGTCCCGCGTCTCGATGGCGACGCGCCAGGCAACCGCGGTTTCATTGGCATCCGCCGGGCGGATCACCCGGAGCCGCGGCATTGCGCGCAGGCCCGCGAGCTGCTCGACGGGTTGGTGGGTCGTGCCGTCCTCCCCCAGGCCGATGCTGTCGTGCGTAAAAACATAGATTACCTGGCGCCGCATGATGGCGGCAAGCCGCATGGGAGGACGCATATAGTCGGAAAATATCAGGAAGGTCGCGGCAAAAGGAATAAGGCCGTGCAGGGAGAGACCGTTGCAGATAGCGCCCATGGCGTGCTCGCGCACGCCGAAATGGATGTTGCGGCCCGCAAGGCTCCAGGCGCCGCCGGCGGATCCCTGGCGGTCGGCAAATTCGCCCTCGGTCCCTTCGCAGTCGCCCCCTTCGGGCAGCATGGTGTGGGTGGAGGGGTCGAGGTCGCACGACCCGCCGATGAGCGAGCCGATATGCGGCGCGATCGAGCGCAGCACCTTGCCCGAGGCGACCCGGGTCGCCATCCCCTTTTCGTCGGCCGCAAAGGTCTCGATATCGTTGTCCCACCCTTCCGGCAATGAACCCGACAGTATTTCCGCCAGCTCACGGTAGCTGTCCGGATAGTGCCGCGCATAGGCCGCGACGAGCTCGTTCCACGCCTCTTCGGCCCTCCGGCCGGTTTCGACGCTTCGCCTGAAAACCGCGCGCACCTCGTCGGGCACGTAAAACGGGGGGTCGAGAGGCCAGCCGAGATTTTCTTTGGTCAAGAGCGTCTCCTCTTCGCCGAGCGGCGATCCGTGCGCCTCGAAGGTGTCCTGCTTGTGCGGCGAACCATAGCCGATATGGGTCCGGACCGTGATGAGCGACGGGCGGGTTTTCTCCGCCTGTGCGGCGGCGAGGGCGGTGGGCAGCGCGGCAATGTCGTTGCCGTCCTCCACGAACCAGGTGTGCCATCCGTACGACTGGAACCGCTCGATCCAGTCTTCTGTAAAGGTAAGGGCGGTCCCGCCCGACAGGGTGACATGGTTGCAATCGTAAAGGTAGATGAGTTTGCCGAGTTTCAGGTGACCGGCGAGCGACGCCGTTTCGGAGGCGACGCCCTCCATCAGGTCGCCGTCGCTCACGATGCCCCAGGTGCAGTGGTCGATGACCGGGAAATCGGGCCGGTTGAACCTGCTCGCCAGATGGGCCTCGGCGATCGCCATGCCCACGCCGTTGCCGAACCCCTGACCCAGCGGGCCGGTGGTGGTTTCGACGCCGGGCGTCAGCCCGAATTCCGGATGTCCCGGAGTCTTGCTTCCCCACTGGCGGAACCGCTTGATCTCCTCGATCGACAGATCGTAGCCGCTCAGGTGAAGCAGCGAATAGAGGAGCATGGAGCCGTGCCCGGCCGAGAGGACGAATCGGTCCCGGTTGAACCAGCCGGGGTTCGCGGGAGCGTGTTTGAGAAAGCGGGTCCACAGGACATAGCCCATGGCGGCGGCGCCGAGCGGCATGCCCGGATGCCCGCTGTTTGCCCGCTGGACCGCGTCGATGGAGAGAGCCCTGATGGCATTGATGCACAGGGTATCGGTCTGCCGGACCTCCACGGTCGCGGTGTGACCGGATTCGCTGAAAGGACCGTTTGCTTCCATGGTGCGCCGCTCCCCTCTGCACGTTTGCGCCGCCGGATTGGCCGAACGAAAGGGTTACAAAGTAGCAAACCGCGTGCCCTGCCGCGGCGGGAGGTGGCGTACGATACGATCCCTATGCGGCGGGGGCGTCGCTGAACAGAAGGGAACGGGAGTAGGCGGCGAGCAGGTCGGCACAGTCGCTTTTCATGGAAAACAGCATGCCGTCCGAAAATGCACGTTCGGCCAGGCGGCCGATTTCGGATTCGGCGAACTGCCGGCTCCCGGATTCGGTGAGAACTTCGGCAAACCGGGAGAAATCGCGCTCTCCAAGTTCGGAGGCGGCGAGGAGGCGATCCAGGAAACCACGCTCGGTTTTCCGGCCGTGATGGTAGGCATGCCAGAGGAGAATCGTCCGGCGCGCCCCGGTCACATCCTTGAAATCGCTCTTTTTCTGGAGATTGTTGCCCTGGTAGATGTCCAGCAGGTCGTTGCGTATCTGGAATGCCCTGCCCAGGAGCATGCCCGCGCCGAAGAGCCGGTCGGCCTGGGTCTTCGATGCACCGCCGAGCAGCGCCCCGGCGGCGAGCGGTCCGGCGAAGGTATAGCCCGCGGTCTTGAGGTCGTAGGTACGGTAGATCTCGGCTTCGGTAATGTCGGCGATGCTTTTGAATCCGCTCACCAGTTCGGCAAACTGGCCGTGGCCGGTGAGAAAGCCGGTTTCGAGGAAGATCCGCAGCGCACCCATGGTCCTGAGCGGCTCGGCCTTGATCGACAGAAACTCGCGCATAGCAAGCGCATACAGGATATCGCCCATGACAAGGGAGAGGTCTTCCCCCCGCACCGGCGAAGGGAGGGGGAGCCGCCGGATGTAATCGTTGATGCGGTGGTGGAGTGCGGGCGCCCCGCGCCGGGTGTCCGCCCGATCGATGATGTCGTCGTGGATGAGGACGAAATCGTGCGCCAGCTCCAGGGCCGCCGCACTCCGGTAGAGCCGGGGGACCACCCGCTTCGCAAATCCGGAGTAGGCGATGATAAACAGCGTGGAGCGGATGCTCTTCCCGTTTCGCAGGACGAACTCGCGCAGCCAGTCGAACAGGAGCGGGCTGTGCAGCCGGATCCCGTGCTCCTTATCGCACTCTTCGACGATTTCCCGCAGGGCTTTGCCGACCCGTTTCTGAATCTTTTCGAGCGTCGCATCCGGCATCGGTCGCTGCATCCCTCCGGCGAAGTTATACGGTCGGGCCGCATCCCCCTGCGACGGAGGCCGATGGCTCGCGCGGAAAAGAGGATTGGTCCCCGGCCGATTGTAATTGAATATAGTAACCTGCGCCTTAAAGGCTCTACCGCGGCCGTCGATTCCTATTTTTGCAAGCCATTCCTGAAAATGCAAAAATTCCATTCCCGTCCGCAACCTCGCTCCTCCGGGTTCCGGCGAGCCCCGCTATTCCGGCGCCAGGGTATGCAATTATCGTACCGGCATTGGGCACAATAATTGCTTTTCGGAACAGTCCACCGAAGGGAGCCGTCATGAAAACTATCGTCAACGATGTTCTCCAGATGGTCGATGAGAAAACAGCGGCGAAGTCCGCGGAGCTTGCGAAGGAGGGAATCGACCGGTCCGCCCCGCCCCCGGCCTTCGCGTCGAGTCCGCTCTGGGCCGCCCTCAAGACGGTCGGCACCGATCCCTGGCTCGATACCGGGGACATCGGGGCCGCCGGCGAGATCTGGACCAGGGAGTTTGGCGGCATCACCGTGAACAACACGCTGCTCAACAGCGAGGTACAGAAGGGGATCTACGACGAGACGATTCGCTCCGCCAATCGGGAGCTCGTGCAGCTCGACATCGAGGCCCGAACCCTTGAGATCGCCTTCATCCTGAACGCGCGTCACGCCCTGCGGCTCGTGCAGACCTTTAATCCGCAGTTTGTTTCGGTCGAGCTGCACACCATGCTTGCCGACGACGTCGACGCGACGATCGCTTATGCGCAGCGGTACCACGCCATCTGCCCGGAGCGCTTTCTCATCAAGATTCCGCTCACCCCGGCGGGGCTCATCGCGGCGCGGCACCTGACGCTCGCGGGCATCCGGATCAATCTGACGCTCGGGTTCAGCGCCAGGCAGAATTACATCGCCGCGGCCTTTGCGAGACCGGCCTTCGTCAATGTGTTCCTCGGCAGGCTGAACTCCTACATCGATAGCAATAAGCTCGGCAGCGGAAACCTGGTGGGGGAGAAGGCAACGGTCGCAAGCCAGCATGCGGTCATCGAGGCAAACGGCGAAGTCCGGGGCGATACCCGCCAGATAGCGGCGAGCATCCGGAGTGCCTCGCAGGTCGCCGCGCTCGCGGGAATCGACGTACAGACCATACCGCTGAGCGCCGCGAAGGAAGCGGCGAAATCCAAAACAGCCGGCTTTGTCTCCTGTCTCAAACAGGACTACCCGGTCGAACTCTTCTCCGGAATCGAGCCCGAGCGGGTACGGCTCTATAAACTGTGGGAGGTGCGGGACCCGGTGTATGTCTTTGCCGAAAAGCTCCTCCACGACCTGCCCGGCGATGCGGAGGAGTTTCACGGGCGGGCGAACGAGTCGGGACTCACCGACCTCTTTCCCCCGTTTTCCAAAGAGGAGCGGCGGCAGCTCTGCGACGAGGGAAAGATCCCCCGCCACACCTTCTGGGTCGACCGCATCGAGCAGGAGACGCTCGCGCTCGACTCCCTGCTCAGCGCGGCCGGGCTCTGCTCCTTTGCGACCGACCAGGAGCAGCTCGACGAACGAATCAGGAGGATGATCGGCGCCTGACCGGGACCGCTCCTCCGCGAAAGAGTCCGACACCGGTATCCAGAAGTCAAACGAGGGGCGCCCGATGGAAAAGGTGGTGCGATCGATCTCCGTTGGCTGCGCCGTTTCCCGCGTTTTCCGCCTGTGGAAGAATTTCGAGCTTTTTCCGACCTTCATGAAGAGCATCAAGTCGGTACAGTACCGGGGCGGACGGATTACGCACTGGGTCATCCAGGGACCGCTCGGGTACCGCCTGCAGTGGGACGCGGTGACCACGGCCGTGGAGGAGAACCGGCTTATTTCATGGCAGAGCATCGGCGGGGACCTCTATACGGGCGGGAGCGTTGAGTTCAAGGAGATCGGCGAGAGCCGGACCTACCTGACCGTGACCCTGTTCTACCTGATCGACCCGCTGGTGAGCCGGTTCGCGATGCGGATCTTCAATCCCGGGAAACATCTGGAGGAGGATCTGGAGCGATTCAGGGCATTTGCGGAGCGGCGGGGATGAATAGAATCTTTCGCAATTCGTTGACGAGAATAAAATCTTGTCTCATGATCTTTTCCCGTGTTTTGTCTACCTTGCCCTGTTTTTTCCGCAAACCTTGATTCGACGCCATTGCCCGGCAGAGTTCCGCCCTCGATGCTCCAAGCACCGGAAGCGACCGCATCATTTGATTTTCTTAATCTACCTGAGTAATAAGAATTATCCCCGCTTCCCCTGCACCGGGTCCCGCGGCGCATCCATCGCGTACGATCCTAAAAACCGGTAGAAGGTCGTGATCTCCTGCAAATGGGCGATCGCGTTTTTCTGCGCCGCGTGCCGGG
>CAZYYB010000089.1:0-13415 GCA_964651515.1 uncultured Fibrobacteraceae bacterium | reverse complement strand
GTCCAGGCGGGAGAGTACAACCTTAACATTTCGGCCACCGGGTTCACGACCCAGACGACCGCCGAGTTTGCCGTTGCCGAAGCCAATATCGTCAGGAATATCGCCCTTGCCGTTGCACCCGTGGTGACGGTTTCAGGGTACGTGACCGACACGGGCTCGGGCGCGGTCATCGTCGGCGCATCGGTACTGCTTGAGAACGGAACGACCGTGGTCGACTCCACCGTCACGCTGACCACCGGCGCCTACACGCTCACCGGCGTCACGGCGGGAACCTACAACCTCGTCGTTTCGGCGGCCGGGTATGCGACGAAGACGACCGTCCTGACGGTAGCCGCGGTGAACATTACCGGCGAAAACATCCGTATCGTCAAATCGACCGCGGTCATTCCCGTCGCCGGAGCGGCCGATCCGGAGCGGCCCGATGTCAGCCTGACCCCGTCGGGAACGCTTCATCTGGTTAATTGCACGAAGGCCGGACGTGTCAATCTTTTCTCGGTGGATGGAAAATGCGTCTACCGCACGACGTTCGGCGCCATGGCGAACTCCGTGGCGGTGCCGCGCGGCATCGTCCATGCCGGGAGCGCGTACATCGTTTCCGTCACCCAGGGTTCCTCGGTGTATCGCAAGCGGGTCATGGTTTTCTAACAGTGAGAGGAGGCCCGACCCTTGTCGGGCCTCCTCTCGGTAGTTCCCTGCCGAAAAACCTTGCTTTGACCAACTGCTTATTTTAGTTTCTTGAGGTATTAAAGAGCGGGATGGTACGCATCACCTTTGCCGTATGCCGGGAGGACCCTCGATGGATCAATCCAAGGTTGACATGTTTCTGGCTCTCAACGCAAAGTTTTTTGTTCCGGAAAAGATTCCCTTCCTTCGCGAACAAATTGAAAAAATGGACGATTCAAAATTTATCCTTATCCAATCGCTCAGTTATCGCGAACCGACGACCATGCTGCTGATATCCCTCTTCGGCGGTCATTTCGGCGTCGACAGGTTCATGCTCGGACAGACCGGACTCGGCGTGCTGAAATTATTGACATGCGGCGGCCTTGCCGTCTGGACGATAGTCGATTGGTGCCTGATCATGCGGCTTACCCGCGAATATAATTTCAACAAGGTGATGCACTGCCTGCACTGACAGCGCCGCATTCTTTCCCCTGCACCCTATTCGAGGCGTGAGGTTTTATGGACGGGCAAAACATTGCCGCCTCTGAAGACCCCAACTTCCGGAAGTTTTCACAAAGTGTAAATGAGGAAGACGCTTTTTAATTTCAAGGTAAGGTACGCATCGGTCATGATGGTGATAATCGGTGCGTACGTTTATCTTTATTGTACCTGTTCCCCTCCGGCGAAAACGGTTTTCATTCCCTGCCTTTTCTTTCACCTGACCGGCGTTCCCTGCCCGGGATGCGGGATGAGTCGCGCGATAGCGGATTTATTGCAGGGAAGATTTCACCAGGCGCTGGTCCTGAACGTCTTTTCGTTTCCGCTGGCGCTCTTCTCCATCATTGCCATTATATGGATAGTGATGGATATACTCCGGGGATACGAAAGTCTGGTACCTGCATTGAAAAAACCATGGAAACCGATTATGGTTATTTCCGCACTGTCATTGATTTTTGCGAGCTGGATTTTGAAAGTGTATCTTCATTTTTCGAGGTAATCTCCCGCAACGCCGCCGGGGCCCGGAAACAGGAGACCCCGGCAGTGAGAAACAAGAGGCGCTATAAGAGGATTTATTCCCTCCCCCTTCCGCCGCAGATTTTCCTATTCCACCGCCCCGGATTTATTTTTTTGCCCTGTCCCGGAAACCATGATGATCCTTCAGAAAATCCTGCACTACTCCCTTTTCAGAAACACGGTCCGGGAGTATGCCGTCGCCCTGGGAATTTTTCTCTCCCTGCTCGTGCTCATCGGCATACTGCGGCGCCTGTTTCTTGCGCCGATCAGGAACCGGGTACCGACGACCGGCGGCATGTTCATGCACCGGCTGGTCAGGGCTTTTGAGAAGCATGCGATTCCCTTTTTAATCCTCCTCGCCGTGTACGCTTCGATCCAGGACCTGCGGCTGAGCGTCACGCTCCATAAAATCGTTCATATCTGTATCGTCGTTCTTCCGATTTTCTTCGTAGTCAGGTTTCTGCTGTCGCTGGTCACCTTAGGACTGGAGCGGCGGTGGAAGCGGTCGGAAGTTCCCGAATCCGCGCAGCAGTCGATGAGAGTGGTGCAAATCATCATTCAGGTTATCGTCTGGGTAATTGCCGGCATCGCTCTCTTTGATAATCTGGGCATTAAAATTTCAACCCTGGTCGCGGGGCTTGGCATCGGGGGTATTGCGGTAGCGCTTGCCTCGCAAACGGTTCTCGGCGACCTGTTCGCCTTTATCATGATCCTCTTCGACCGCCCCTTCGAGGTCGGCGATTTCATCGTCGTCAATGAGTTCATGGGCACCGTGTCGCAGATCGGCATCAAAAGCACGCGGATACGGAGCGTCGACGGCGAAATGATCGTTTTTCACAATACCGACCTCACCAATGCCCGTATCAGGAACTACCGGAAAATGGAGGAGCGGCGAGTCCTCTTTACCCTGGGCGTCTCCCGTGCAACGAAACTGCCGGACCTGAAAAAGATACCGATGCTTATCGGATCGATCATCCGGTCCATTCCCCAGACTCGTCTCGACCGTGCGCATTTCAAGGCGTATGGGGATTTTTCGCTCGTCTACGAGGTGGTGTATTATGTCCTGACGCCGGATTACAATACCTATATGGATATCCAGCAGACAATTAATTTCCGGATACGCGAGGAGTTCGATGCGCTCGACATCCGGCTCGCCTTCCCGGCAGCGGCGGTAACGCCGGCGCCCCGGGAAGGCGACAAGTAACCCTTTGCGTTACCGATCATTCCCGGAAATGCACGGGCAGGGCCGGAGAGGCCCCTCTTTATCAATGCCTGATCTCAAACCGCTCCTCATCGCCGTCCAGGGGCATGTCGAAACTCTTCACCTCATCGACATAAGCGAGCGGCGGGCCCTTGGCGATCTCGCCCAGGAACGCATCGACGGCGGTCGCCCCGCCCTGGGCTTCGAGCTCCACATTGCCGTCGGGCAGGTTGCAGACCCAGCCGGTCAGCCCGAAGCGCGCGGCTTCGAAGCGGACGAAATAGCGAAAGCCGACGCCCTGAACCCGGCCGACGACCGTTGCACCGATCCGTTTACTGTTTTCGGATGATCGCGGTTTCGCCATGCGTCCTCCCCTCTAGCGTCAACGACGCGAGAAAAAATTCAGGATGATCGTTATGAGGATGCTCAGGAGAATGGAGGTGGCAACGGGAAGATAAATCCGGAAGCGGCCCGACCCGAGCTGGAGATCGCCGGGCAACCTGAACAGTTGAAATTTATCCGCAAAGATGAAGGCGACGCCGATGACGATGGCCACCACGCCTGCAAGTATGAGAAATCGCCCCGTTTCGGTCCAGTTCATAGAGGCCTGCCCTCCGTCTTCCGCAATTAAGGTTCCGTTTGTCCGTTTTTTCCCGCATCGTCGAAAATATCCTGCTGAAGCGGCAGGTGTTTCGGCGGTTTGAGCCCGAAGTAACGGTAGGTCTTCGCCGTGACTTCGCGGCCGCGCGAGGTCCGCTTGAGAAACCCGGTCTGGATGAGAAAGGGCTCGTAGACCTCCTCGATCGTGTCCGGCTCCTCCCCGACCACGACGGCAATGGTATTGACCCCCACCGGCCCGCCGCCGTAGTGTTCGATGATCGCACCCAGGATGCTGCGGTCCATCTCATCGAGCCCGTTCGGGTCGACGCCGAGCATATCGAGCGTCTGCGTGATGATCGGCATGGTGATCCGTCCGTCACCCTTCACTTCGGCGACATCGCGGCAGCGCCGCAGCAGCCGGTTGGCGATACGCGGCGTTCCGCGGGCACGCCTGCCGAGTTCCGCGGCGGCCTCGTCGTCGCAGGGCACCTTGAGCAGGGAGGCCGATCGCGCCACGATCTGCCGCAACTCGCCGGGTGTATAGTAACTGAGACGGCAGATGTAGCCGAACCGGCCGTGCAGCGGCGACGTGAGCATTCCCGCGCGCGTGGTGGCGCCGACCAGCGTGAAGGGCTTCAGCGTGAGGCGGATGGAGCGTGCGGCGGGCCCCTCGCCGATGGTGATGTCGAAGGCGAAATCCTCCATGGCCGGGTAAAGCGACTCCTCGACCACGCGGTTGAGCCGGTGGATTTCGTCAATGAAGAGGATCTCCCGTTCGGCAAGGTTGGTCAGGTTGCCGGCGAGATCGCCCTTCTTTTCGAGCACCGGGCCCGAGGTGGTGAGAATGCCGACGCCGAGTTCATTGGCGAGGATGCGGGAGAGCGTGGTCTTGCCCAGTCCGGGCGGACCGCAGAAGAGGATATGGTCGAGCGCCTCTCCCCGCCTCCGCGCCGCCTCGACGAAGATGCCGAGGTTCGCCTTGATCGTCTCCTGGCCGATGAAGTCGGCAAAATGCTCGGGCCGCAGGGTTGCGTCGAGACGGTCGTCGTCCTCATGCAGCTTGCCTGAAACGATTCGGTCGGATTCATCCATTTAGATTACCTGCAACGCCTTTTTAATCCACTCCTCGACCGGCATCTCCCTGTCGGCCGAAGCCTGCCGGACGCGCTCGATCGCCTTGAGCACCTGTTTTTCATTGTAGCCCAGGGAGAGAAGCGCTTCGCTCGCCTCGTTGCCGGCTCCCCGACCCGTCGCCGCGGGTGTCGCCCCCGGGGACGAGCCGTCGAAGGGCCCGGCCCTGAGCTTGCCGCGAAGCTCCAGGATGAGCCGCTCGGCGGTTTTTGCCCCCACGCCCGGGATTTTCGTGAGCCGTGAAGGGTCGCCGAGCGCAAGGCACTTCACGAGCTCTTCCGGGGAAATTTTCGACAGGATACCGATGGCGGTCTTGGGACCGATGGAGCTGACGCCGATGAGCTGCCGGAAGATCTCCCGTTCGTCCCTGGTCAGGAATCCGTAGAGTTTCTGGGTATCCTCGCGAACGTAAAAGTGCGTGAAGAGCTTCGCCTCCGCGCCGATTGACGGCAGCTTCTCGTAGGTTGCGAGGGTGATATGCAGCTCATACCCCACGCCGTGCGCATCGATGGCCGCAAAGGCAGGCGCCTTTTCCGCCACAATGCCCCGGATAAAATCGATCATGCAACCCCCTTCCCGGCCGTAAGGGCGAGCGCGCGAGCGCCTGCATGGTAAAAATCGCACACCGCCACGCCGAGTGCGTCGAAGGCATCGCTCGGCTTTGCCTCGGTTCCCAGGCAGAGGATCATGCGGATCATATATTCGACCTGCGTTTTTTCGGCGCCGCCGTTTCCGGTGATCGCCTTCTTTATGGAACGGGGTGAATATTCGGCGATGCCGGCGCCCGCTTTGGCCGCGGCGAGCATCAGCACCCCGCGCGCATGACCCAGGAGCAGCGTCGTATGCACATTCTTGGCATAGAATGCCTGCTCGATGGCTACCCGCTCGGGCTTATACTTTGCGATAGTCCCTTCGATGCCGTCGTAAATAGCAAGGAGCCGCTCATGCAGCGGGGCAGCGGCCCGCGTGGTGATAACCCCCCAGTCAACCAGTGCAACGGCGTTATTGCGGGCTTCGATCACCCCGAAGCCCGTAATCGCCGTACCCGGATCGATGCCGACTATGATCATGACGACCCGCTATTCCTTCTCCAGCTTCTGCATGGTCTCTTCGCTGATGTCGAAGTTGCTGTACACATGCTGCGTATCGTCGAGCTCTTCGAGCGCTTCGAGCAGCCTCATCACCTTGGCGGCATTCTCGCCCTCCACGGTCACCGGGTTGTCGGCAATCTTCGAGATCTCGGCCGAGGCCATTTTTACATTTGCCTTTTCGAGCGCCTGGCGGACCGTTTCAAACGCCTCGAACGCCGTGGTTATTTCGAATTCATCGTCCTGCAGCGACAGATCCTCCGCGCCGGCTTCGAGGGCGATCTCCATGAGCCGGTCCTCGGGCATCGCATCCTTCGGTACGCGGATGACACCCTTGGATTTGAACATCCAGGCCACCGAGTTGGTCTGGCCGAGGTTGCCGCCGTGCTTGGTGAGCGTGTGACGCACCTCCGAAACGGTCCGGTTCCGGTTATCGGTCAGGCATTCGACGACAACCGCAATACCGCCCGGTCCGTACCCTTCGAAGTTTATTTCCTCATAAGAAACCCCTTCGAGCTGGCCGGTGCCCTTCAGGATGGCGCTCTCGATATTCTTTCCCGGCATGTTGGCCGTGCGCGCGCTCGTAATCGCAGAACGCAGACGGGGGTTGGATTCGATTTCGCCGCCGCCCATGCGAGCGGCCACGGTGATCTCCCTGATGAATTTATTGAACAGCTTGCCGCGAGCGGCATCGGTCTTGCCCTTGGAGCGTTTGATCGTCGCCCATTTGGAATGTCCTGACATGCTGACCTCACTTTCGATAGTATCCCTGGTTCCGGTATCGCCCCGCCCTGGAGCGCTGGCGCATAATCGCACTCATGACGCAAAATCCGATGGTGGCAACGGGACGTCCGGAGGGTGATAGCGCACCCCCAGGGCGATGCCCGCCTCTTCCCACTGATGTTTCATGCGGCAGCCGGAATGATGCATGGTTTTGCCAGCCTGTCGAGTGAAATCGGTTCGAGGGAAGGCACCTCGGCGCCGAGGAAGAGGGAGGCCAGTTCCTTGAACCGCGGTGTCATATCGGTCACGAGAAATCGACTGGCCGCGAATCCGCCGTCATGAGTGGCGGAGAGGCCGTCGAGCGACTTCAGAATGTCGAAAACCTCCCGGGCGGTCCAGAGCGCGCTGTCAAGCAGATGCGTTCGGGTCCCCACCATCTCCTGGATGGTCTGCATGAGGAGAGGATAGTGGGTACATCCAAGGATGATGCAGTCGACCCCGGTGTCGAGAACCTCGGCAAGATAGTATTGCACCGCATGGCGCGTGATCTCGTGGTCGAGCAGCCCCTCCTCGACAAGCGGCACGAAGAGCGGGCAGGCCTTGCCGTACACCTTGATGGTCGGGTCGAAGGACTGAATTGCACGGGTGTAGGCCCCGGCCCGTATCGTGGCCGCCGTCCCGATGACGCCGACCTTGCGCACCGCGGTGCGCCGGGCCGCGGCCCTGCTTCCGGGAAGCACCACGCCGATGACCGGAACGTCCTTGCTGCCTGCGGCGATGAAATCGAGCGCCACGGACGAAACCGTGTTGCAGGCAACGACGAGCAGCTTGACATCGCAATCGGTCAGCAGCCGCGCATCCTGCATACCGAACGCCTTGATCGTCGCTTCGGACCGTCCGCCGTACGGGCATCGGGCGGTATCGCCCAGGTAGATGATCTTTTCTCCGGGCATGAGCCGGAAGATTTCCCGGGCCACGGTAAGGCCGCCGAGCCCGGAATCAAAAACGCCGATAGGACGTGAATCGCTCATAACCCTTTTTCATATTTCGTTTTAAAGTTTAGTATCGCGCCGCAAATCGCCGCGGCCATGGTCTGCTGAAATGATCGATCCGTGAGGTATTTCTCATCGGAGGAGTTGGTGACGAACCCGGTTTCGATAAGGATCGACGGCATATAGGCGCCGTTGAGCACCCAGAAATTAGCCTGCCCGATTCCCTCCTGCAACCGGCCGATCTTTCTTCCCAGAGCGGCCTCGAACTGCCGGTCCACCAGAATACTGAGCTCCTGGCTCTCACGCAGGTACTCGTTGCCGGCCAGATCCGTGAGAACATTGCTTAATTCATTGGTATGCGGGGCGGCCCTCTCCAGCTCGACCACCGCATTTTCACGCATCGCCACCAGCTTATCGGCCTCGTTTTTTGCCTCGGAGAGAAAATAAACTTTATACCCCCTCGCCGCATCTTTATTCTTTTGCGAACCCGGCATGGCGTTGGCATGGATACTGATGAAGAGATCCGCCTTGAGACGGTTTGCCATTTTCGTCCGGGAAGTCAGGCCGACGAATTCATCGCTCTCCCGGGTAAGATATACCGTGAGGTTGCCGCTTTTATTGAGCATATCCCGGACCCGCAGGGCGATCGAGAGCGTAATGTCCTTCTCCTTAACCCCCCCCGGCCCCAGAGCGCCCGGATCGAAGCCGCCATGCCCCGCATCGATGACCACGGTCCGGATTGAGCCGATGACCGCGCCTTCCGGCGAAACGGTCGCCGCAGGGGTCCGCGAGCCCGTCGGGGCGGCCGACTGCATCGCGGTATCGATCGTCAGACTCAGTGCACCGGCATCCCATTCAAACGAGCATTTCCCCTGCCCGCGGCCGATTTCCAGGAGCGTCTCGAAGGGCAGGTAGAGGGTCGGGCCGATCCGCACCACCGGTTGCCTGAGGGTCACGAGCAGGCTGTCGTGAAAAAAGTAGGCGATATCCTGGATGAAAACGAACCGTTCGCCGCCGCTGCGAACGGTGAGTCTTCCGCTTTCGGCATCCCACTGCCAGGTAAAACCGAGCCGCTCGAAAAAATCCGGCACCGAAGCGAGCACAACATCGTCGATCCGCGTTGACGGAATATGGCCGGTGTTGCCCGATGGAAGCTCACGGACGGTAATATCCGCGCCGGCAACCCCGGCTGCCAGTGCCGCAATCACCATAGCCGCCAGGAGCTTCACCCGTGCCCTCATCCCCGGTTTCGAATGTTTTTAAGCTGGGCGAGACGGCGTTTGGAATCTTCGGCCGCGATTTTCTCCCGCTTATCGTATTTTTTCAGGCCCCGGCAGAGTCCCAGCTCAATTTTAATCCATTGATTTTCTTTAAAATAAAGTGAAAGCGGAATCAGGGTCAGCTTCTTGCGATGCACCTCGGCGGACAACCTGAAGATCTCCTTCCGATGCAGGAGAAGGCGTCGCTTTCGCAGCGGATCCGGCGCATACATCCCCTGCCGGTCATAGGGAGTGATATGAAGGTTGTTGATGAATATCTCTCCCTCCTGACACTGGCCGTATGCCTCGGAAATGTTGATTTTTCCCGATCGGATCGACTTTACCTCCGCACCGGTAAGGCTGATCCCGGTTTCGAGCTTTTCTATGACCTCGTAGTCATGGTAAGCCTTACGGTTATTCGCCACGATTTTCATCAAGCAAAAAATACCTACCGCCCCGGGGCATGGGCAATGAAGCGGACCTCCTGCGGGAGGGATCTACGGCGCAAGCGGGAAGTTCGATTTTGCCGCCCTGAGAGGAACCCGCCTGCCCGACAGCGTAAATGCGGCGGCGTCCCCGACTCCGGCGACATAGCACCCGGAATGGCCCAGAAACGCAGCCGGAGTCCGGGCGGCCGCGGTCGCGGCGCGAGACGTCGCGAAGGGGGCAAGGGCGGTCGAGATATACTGCACCGCGCCGAGCGAGGGCTGGGGCGGAACCGCGGTGCTGTAAAAATCGAGGGTGTACCCGAGCGCAAGACCGGCGCCGATCGCCGGAGATCCGGGCTTCAAATGGAAATTGGTATCCGCATAGTTGACAAACTGCGGGTTCGCCGCCTCTTCGCCGGTACACAGGGTCATGTTCAGCCTGATCATCGAGCTGTCGAGGAAGTAGAGGTTGTTGGTGTGGGTAAACGCCCAGCCGCTGTCTGCGGACGATGCGTTGACGATGTAGGAAAAATTTTTGACGAAAACGATATTGTTCCTGAAAAGGAACATTCCCGGCGACACGGTCCCGATAAATCCGATGAGCGTCCAGTTCGGGGTCCCGCCCGTCGTCGTATCCACGATGGTATTGTTTTCCATCCGGAAATCCTGGACCGTACTCGCGAACTGGTCGTTCAGGTGGATGCACACCACCTGCCCGTTGTTGACCGATATGTTGTAATACATCCGGGTGCCCTTTGCCGACCCGCCGCCGACTTCCGTAAACTTGGCGCACCCGATGCCGATGTTGTCGTGGATCAGGCAGGTATCCGGCGTGCCGTAGAGCTCGATGACCCCGCCGTCGGTCCCTCCCTCGTAGCAGGGCGCGATGCATCGCACCATCCGGTTATTGCAGATCTCATTGCATGAATTTTCGAGAAGAACCCCGGTGGCGCCATAGTCGCCCGTATTGCCCGGTTCGTTGAGCACCATGGTCATGTCGTGCAGGTAGTTTCCCGTCACCAGGCAGTGCCGCCCCTGCACCTCGACGCCCGTGCCGCTCGCGGTCACCTCGCAATACCGGACGATCGAACTGTCGGCGTAGCGGGTCATGAATATGCCGCCGTAGAAGCCGTTTTTCACCATGAGGCTCTCCACGACGACCCACTGCGCGATCAGCTCGATGCCGTAGCCGATGGTATCGGTTGAATCGTTCACCACCGGCGCCGCCCCGCTTCCGTAGGCGCCGATATAAAACGGCTTCTTCGGGGAGCCGCAGGAGTAGGCGACAAACCCCTCCATCCACCGGCAGCCCCGCTTGAGCAGGAGCGAATCGCCGGGATTGAAGTTGTATTTTCCCGCGAAGCCGAGCGTTTTCCAGGCGAGCGCGGGCGAGGTGCCGGCACCGGCATCGGAGCCGCCGACCGCATCGACATAAAAGGGCTTTGCCGAACCGCCTGCGACAAGGAAGCCGATGAACAGCGCCATCGCAATCATCACCCGGAGAACCGTCCACGTTCCCTGCATCCTCAACAACCTTCCTTGAAGCTGTTCCCCCACGCCCCCGCGGGTTGCCCGCCGTACACCGGGCACACCCCGGTCCAATCTTATTATATCCCCATCATTCGATCTTGCACAATAAAAAACAACCATCTATTTTATCACTCTCCCGGCGGAGCGGGTCACGGAGCGTCGATACGCTTCGGACAAGTACGATTTCACGGTTGGGCGTGGTTCAGCCACGGAGGAGCGGTCCGATGTCCGATTGTATCTTCTGCAAAATTATAAGCAAACAGATTCCCGTCCCCGCGGTATTCGAGAGTGAGGCGGCCGTGGTTATTCGCGATAACAATCCCCAGGCCCCGGTCCACCTCCTGGCGATGCCCAAAAAGCACTATGCCGGCATTCACGAAGTGCCCGCCGCCGATGCGTCGCTGTTTTCCGACCTCTTTGCCGCCATCGGCAAGGCGGTGGAGCGTGAAAACCTGGGCGAATACGGGTACCGGCTCGTGGTCAACTTCGGCGAAACGACCGGGCAATCGGTGCCGCATATCCACGTGCACATTCTCAGCGGGCGGCCGATGCGCTGGCCGCCGGGCTAAGCGTCGCCGCCTTCAGTTGAGACCGGGCCGATTCCCGTTCCGCCGTCTCCGCGCCGTCGCGGCGGCCGTGCCGGCGCCCTGCACCTTCGCCTGCGGTTTGCGCACGGGTATCCGGCGCGACGGGTTGATTTTCCCGCTGACCACGTGCGTACTGTCATCCGCGCTGTTATACCAGAACAGCAGCCGTCCGTTTGCCCTGGTAAAACTGCGGCCGAAACCGGCTTTCGTTTCGCACGGGAAGATATTCGAATGCCGTCGGATCGCCTTCCGGATCAATCGTTCTTTCAGCGTTCCCATTGCAGCTCCCCTCCCCCGATGGTATGACGGACGCGACGAAGCCGCGTCCGTCGAATGAGCCTACTGCATCTGCTTGCGGAGAAACGTCGGAATATCCGTGTCATCCTCGTACTGGGTCATGACCGTGCCCCGGTTGATGTACACCCGCTGCTCCCGGCGCATTGCCTCGGGCTTCAAAAACGGCGGGAACTCGATCGCGGGCGAACGCTCGGGCATGCCGGTCGGCACGGTGGAGGTGGCGACCACGGGCGACTGCGCCATGGCCTCGACCTCGCCGGCAGGAACGGCATCCTCGGACGCGGCCCGCGCCTCCTCGGGTCGCTCCTGGCGCAAAGTAAACTGCAGCGGCATGCTCAGCTGCTCGGCGCTCTTTTCCCCCTCTTTCTTGACTCCAGGTACATTGAGCACCATGGCGCGGTCTTCGCGTTTTTTCACCATGCTCTGTTCGTTGAACCCGGTCGCGATGACGGTCACACGGATTTTTCCGTTCATGGTCGGGTCCGACACCGCCCCGAAGATGATATTGGTCTCCGCATCCTCGCCGACCGCTTCGTTCACCATGCGGGTCGCTTCCGAAACGTCGTACAGCGTCATGTCGGTGCCGCCGGTGACGTTGATGAGGATGCCCCGGGCGCCGGCGATGGAGATATCGTCGAGAAGCGGATTGTGGATCGCGGCCTCGGCGGCGTTGACAGCCCGCGTTTCGGCGTCGCCGTCGCAGCAGCCGGTGCCCATGAGCGCTTCGCCCATGCAGCTCATGATGGTTTTTACATCGGCGAAATCGAGATTGACAAGACCGTGTACGGCGATGAGGTCGGATATCCCCTTGGTCGCCTGGTACAGGACGTCGTCGGCGGTCTTGAAGGCGTCGATGAGCGTCGTCTTGTTGTCCACGATGGTAAGGAGCTTCTGGTTGGGAATGAGGATGATGGTATCGATCGACTTGTTCAGGTCCTCGATCCCCCGTTTCGCATTGCGGTCGCGGATCTTGCCTTCGAAAAGGAAGGGCCGCGTCACGATCGCCACGGTCAGGATCCCCATTTCACGGGCGATCTGCGCGACCACCGGCGCGCCGCCGGTCCCGGTACCGCCGCCCATGCCGGCGGTGATGAAAATCATGTCCGCGCCCTCGATCGCCATCGCGATCTTGTCCCGGTCCTCCTCCATGGCCTGACGGCCGATGTCCGGGTTCGCTCCCGCGCCGAGTCCCTTGGTGATCCGTTCGCCGATCTGGATCCGGTGCGGCGCGCGGTTGTTGTCAAGCGCCATGGCATCGGTATTCACGGAAATAAATTCGACCCCGGCGAGCCCCGCGTCCACCATGCGGTTCACCGCATTACCGCCCGCGCCGCCGACCCCGATCACCTTCATCTTCGCCACCGTCGCGAACTGCTCATCCATCTGAAAGACCATCACGCCCTCCCGGAAAAAGTAGTGTATATGGAATATTGACCAATCGTATATCCGTTACCCGCCTTAAAAGAACTCCTTTACCCACGATTGCATCCTGTCGAGAATCCGCTTGAACGAGTCGTCGCCGCCCAGCGATTTGCCGCCCCGGCGGCCTTTGCCCGCTTTTTTGGTCATCTGCTCGATCCCGTACAGGCACAGGCCCACGCCGGTTGCGTGGATCGGGGTTTTCGCCGCCTCGGTAAGACCGCCGAATCCGGCCGGTACGCCGATCTTGACCGGCAATTCGAGCACCTTTTCGGCAAGCTCCTTGATGCCGTCCATGAGCGCCGAGCCGCCGGTGAGCACGATCCCGGCGCCGAGCATGTCGCAGAATTCGGTCTTCCTGATTTCGCGCAGGACCAGCGACAGGATCTCCTCGATCCGGGGCTCGATGATCGAGGCGAGCACCGCGCGCGATACCTCGCGCTGCTCCCGGCCGCCCACGCCCGGCACGCTGATGAAATCGGT
>CAZYYB010000088.1:0-13620 GCA_964651515.1 uncultured Fibrobacteraceae bacterium | reverse complement strand
GCACGCATCCCGGTCTGGTCGATGGATCCGCGGGCATCCTTGATGGCGTCGCCGCGCATTTCAGGAGTGCCTTTCACATAATAGAGCGTGCGGTCCACGGCGCCCTCGGCCCTGATGGTATCGTGGCTCCACAGAAACTTGTTTCCGCCGAGGCCTGCCCGTTCGAGCGCTTCCCGGACATCGGGACGTACCATGATCGTATTCACCTGGGCGATATTTTCCATGCGCACGGCGATCTGATCGCCGATCGGCACCAGGAGATCCTTGAAGGATTGCGGTGGAGCGGCTGCCTCGGACGTCGATTCGGCCGCCTTGGCGACGGCGGTGCTCTCCTTCGCCGTTCCGGCTCCCTTGAAGATCTTCTCGGCAAGGGTCTGCTGCTCTTTGGATTTCTGGGTGGTGGTATCGTGCGTCGCGCCGGCCGCGGTCGTATCCCTGGGCAGCTTGCCGGCCATGGCGTTATCGATGACATTGATGGCGTGTTCCAGCTCGGTCGGTTCGCGCAGGAGCATGAATTCGAGCTGGGCGGTCTTGCCGATCACGTTTTTCGCCGACTCCTCATCCTTCAGGCCGGGCAGCTCGACGATGATCCGGTCGGCGCCCTGCTTCTGAACGGTCGGCTCGGCAACGCCGAGGCTGTTGATGCGGTTTTCTATGACCGTAAAG
The DNA here is from genome assembly GCA_964651515.1 of uncultured Fibrobacteraceae bacterium. GTDB lineage: Bacteria > Fibrobacterota > Chitinivibrionia > Chitinivibrionales > Chitinispirillaceae > BOG-1184. Next base: position 12,954 of record CAZYYB010000088.1, on the reverse strand, counting down.
GCGCGGTCCAGGAGGTCCTTGTCGTGCTCCTTGTCGACATTGGTACGGTCGATTTCAAGGACCAGACGCATCCCGCCCTGAAGATCGAGGCCAAGATTCACGATCTCCTTGAGAATTTTCGGGTGGCTCTTTATATACTCTTCCCGCGCCGGAACCGATTTGGCATAATAGTGAATGGATGGCACAAGACAGAGGAGCAGCGCGAGTACCGATACCGCCACAATCACCACCCGTACCGTCGTCTTTTTTTCCATATGAAGCCTCTGGATCCTTTCTGAAATGCGCGATGAGCCTCTGCAATGCCGGAATGTGCAGCTATCAGACGGTAGGCCGAGTCTGCCCCTTTGCGGCCAGAAACTCTTTTACCTTTTCGATGATATCCTTCGGATTTTGCGGTTTTTCGAGGTACAGATCGCACCCCACCCGCTTTCCCTCCAGATAATCGTGCTCCTGATTGTAAGCGGTAAAAATAAAAACGATAATGTCCCTGGTCTCAGGATTTTTCTTCACCCAATCGCAAACTTCAAAACCGGTCTCTCCGGCGAGAAGGACATCGATGATGACCAGATCGGGCTTCTCTTTGGGAATGATCGATCGTGCCTGGTCCGCGGAACTGGCCTCATAAACGCTGTAGCTCTCCATCTCGAGGAAAAGCCGGAGAATTTTCCGGATTCCCGGCTCGTCATCGACGAGCAAGATACGAAACGGCTTTTGCGCCATGAGCGGGCTTATCCTGCCCACGGAGGAATGATCCGGTGGGCGACAGGTACGGCTTGTACAACTTCCTTCGCTTCCGGCCGCTTTCCCTATGCTATATTTAAACCGTTCCGGTAGGCGATGGAAGTATGAAAAGATACGTTTTTTGAGTGACCGCATGCAATGAAATTCAGCACCGATGCATCGGACCGGGTAAAAAAAAACGCGACGGTCCCGGATTCCGATGCACGACCGTTGAAATTTTCCGGAACAGATGGTAAAATTAGATAACCGGAATTATATTCAATAACCTCTGTTTTTCATTTGAAAAATCGTCATCGAGCGGCCGTGGTTATGCTCCTTCCGTTCCAACACCCTGAATACTATCGAGAATGACCATAGCACCCCATTATGAATGAGCCCCCGACACCTTCACTGGTACAGCAACTTAAAAACGAACTGATCTCCCTTGGAAGACGAATTACCGAGTTGGAGCAGTTTGAAGCCGAGCTGAAGGCGGCAAATAAAAAACTCGCCGAGAAAGAGGCGTTCAACTTCGCCTTATTTCAATACAATCCGATTTTTACCCTGGTCGTCGACCGCGCGGGCAGGGTGGTCAAGTCCAACAAGGCGAAAATCATCTCGGGCGATCGCCTGCCGAATATCGGCGACATCATGTATCGCGATTATGCGTCGAAGCATGAAATCAACATGCACCAGCAGTTGATGGAGTGCATCCAGACCGGGGCCATCCGCAAATTCACCGAGCTGCGCTACGGCAACAAGGTCCTCTCGATCACGATCTCGCCCTTCCCTGACGGCGCCATCATAACGTCGCAGGATATCACCGAGCAGAAAACCGCGGAACTCGATCGAATCAAGCTCATCGAAAGCCTTCAACAGGCGCTCAGCGAGGTTGAAACGCTGCGCGGACTCCTGCCCATCTGCGCCTGCTGCAAAAAAATACGCGACGATAAGGGGTATTGGAACCATATCGAGGCATACCTGCGCAAGCATGCTCACGCCGAGTTCACCCACACCCTGTGCCCCGACTGCGTAAAGCAGTATTACCCCGACCTCTGGGAAAAAATGCGAAGTGAAAAAGAGGAGGCGAATAAGTAGCGGCGGATCACCCCGGTACGCAAGCCGCCCGCCCCTCTCAACGGCTTCACCGCATCGCGGGAGTCCGCCGGAGTACCGGAGAGATCCCCGATAACTATACTTATTGTCAGGGGATCGGCGTCCCTGGAACGTTGAACCGACCTAACCGTAAACGACAGAACCGCTGCATCTACCCTATCCCGGCACCGCATCCGCCCCATGACCCTGAAAATCCTATGACGACAAAAAAAACACCCCTCCAGGACCTACGCCCGCAACAGACGATCCATGGATTTTCCGTCGAACGGGTCGTACCGATCGACGAACTCCATGCCACGGCCTACATCTTCACCCATGCTAAGACCGGGGCACGGCTCCTGCACCTGTACAACGATGAGCCGGAAAACCTTTTTTCCATCGCCTTCCGCACCCCGGTCCGCGACAATACCGGCGTGCCGCATATTCTCGAGCACTCGGTGCTGTGCGGTTCAAAAAAATTCCCGGTCAAGGACCCCTTCCAGGAGATGCTCAAGGGATCGCTCCAGACCTTTCTCAACGCCCTCACCTACCGGGACAAAACGGTCTATCCGGTCGCTTCGCAGGTCGAAAAAGATTTCTACAACCTGGTGAACGTCTACTGCGATGCCGTCTTCCATCCGCTCCTGTCCGAAAACACCTTTTACCAGGAGGGGTGGCATTTCGAGGTCGGCGATCAGCCGACGGGTACCGGAATCAAGGGCATCGTCTACAATGAGATGAAGGGCGTTTTCTCCGATTTCGCCAGTCACGTCGCGCGCAGGACCATCACCGGACTCATGCCCGACACCACCTACGCCTATGAAAGCGGCGGGGACCCCGAAGAGATTCCGGACCTCACCTACGAGGGATTCACCTCGTTTTACCGCCGTTTTTATCACCCCTCCAATTCGTTCATCTTTCTGTATGGAAATCTGCCGTCAGAAAAGACCCTCCGCTTCTTGAGCGAGAACTACCTGGACGACTATTCAGCCGAAACACCGGGCTCGGCGATCGCCCCGCAACCCCTCTGGCGAGAACCCCGGACGCTCACGATAGAAGCGCCCGCGCCGCGGGAGGATGCGGGGACGGCCACGATCCTTGTAGCATGGATCTTCGGCGATACGACCGACCCGCTCTCGGTGCTGTCGGGAGTCGTGCTCGGCCACTATCTGCTGGGAACCGAGAGCTCGCCCCTCAAGCGCGCCCTCATCGATTCCGGGTACGGCCAGGACCTGGACGATGCGTCGGGATTCGATATCGAGGCGGTCCAGAGCGTTTTCATCGCCGGGCTTCGCAAGGCGGCGCCCGAAAACGCCCGGAAAATTCTCCAGGTGGTACTCGATACGCTCCGCGACCAGGTCGAGCGCGGCCTGGACGACGATCTCATCGAGGGAGCGCTCCGCCAGGTGGAGTTCAATCTGCGCGAAGTCAATAACGGCCATATGCCCTACCATCTCAAACTCGCGGAGCGGTGCTACAACTCATGGCTCTACGGCGGCGATCCGCTGGCGCATCTTGCCTTTGAGAAAACCCTTTCCGCTTTACGGGAGCGGAGGAAGTCGGGCGATGCCTGGTTCCGGGAGCTGATCCGGACCAATCTGCTCGATAACAACCATCGCCTCCTCTCGGTTATTGCGGCCTCCCCGGACAAGGGCAGGGAGCTGGAGACGCAGACCGAGGCGCAGGCGGAAAAACTTTCGGCGGCCTTCTCGCCGGATGACCTCGCGCGCTATCGCGCCCTGACGCGGGAGCTTATCGCCCAGCAGAGCCGTCCGCCGTCCGCCGAATCGCTCGCGACCCTGCCCCGGCTTGCCCTGTCCGACCTCCCTGCCCGGGAGTTCGCCGTCCCCTGCACGGTGGGCGCAATCGGGGGTATCCCCTTCTATGGGCATCCACTCTTTACCTCAGACATCGTCTATCTCGATATCGGGTTCGACCTGCGGGCCCTTCCTGCCGAGCTTGTCCCCTATCTCCCGCTCTACCTCGAACTGCTGCGGCGGTGCGGGGCAGGCACCTGGACCTTCGAGCAGATGGCGGTACGGACCGCACTTGCCACGGGCGGCATCGGCGCCTCCTCGTTCTGCCGTACCCCGATCGGCACCGACAACGAGCTGTTCTTCCATGCATTTGTCCATGGTAAATCGCTCCGCAGCCGGTTCAGCGACATGCTCGATATCCTGCACGACCTCCTGGTGACCCCGGACCTTGCCGATAAGAAGCAGATCCAGGATCTTCTCCTCGAAGAGCGGAACGGCCTGAACGCCGCCATCATCGGCAGCGGACACCAGATGGCGATGCTCTCCTCCTCTGCGCGGCTCTCCTGGTCGCGACATATCGAAGAGCTCCTCGGCGGAATAAGCCAGCTCCGTTTCCTCGACCGTCTCGCGCAGGGGAACGGCGCCGAAACGGCAATCCCGGCCCTGGAACGGCTGCATGCCGCCATGGTAAATCGAGCCGGTTGCCTCATATCGGTCACCGCCGATGACCCGGAATCGCTCCGGGATCCCCTGGCCGCCTTCATCGACCGGTTACCGACCCATGCACCCGGCAGGCCCCTCAGCCGGGAACTGCCTGAAGGCAGCGGGATGCGCGGCATAGAGATAAGTGCGGCGGTCAATTTTTCCTCGCGCTCGTGGAAAATCGGGCGGTTCGATGCACAGGAGTACGGCCTGCTGTTCCTGCTTGCCCGTCACCTTTCGACCGGCTACCTGTGGGATAAGGTACGGGTCGAGGGGGGGGCGTACGGCGGCATGGCGGTAATGTCCGTCGCCCATCCGGTTTTCGGCTGTGCCTCGTACCGGGACCCGAACCTCTCGTCCACCCTGCACCATTTCGAAAAGGGGTTGCGGGCCGTTGCAGCGGGGGTCGACCGGGCGGCGCTCGATCAAAGTGTCATTGCGTCAATAGGACGGATCGACGCCCCCCGGTCGCCGCACAATCGCGGCTTCGGCGAAACCCTCGACCGTATCGCCGGCTATACCCCGGAGATACGGCAGCGGCTGCGGGAGTCGATCCTCGGAGCCACGCCCGAACAGCTTTCGTCCGTCGCCGGAAAGATCCTTGCGTCCGGGGACTCCTCCGTTACGGTGCTCGGGAGCATCGCCGCATTCGAAGGCGCTGAGACCGAAGGGCTGCGATTCGACCGGGAACCGCTGTTGACGCAGGCGTAAGAGAAGGTACCAACTCCGCCGGAGCGCGGGCCGCGGGGTCTTCGACCCGACTTCTACAGTTATCTTGTGGATGTCAATAAAGAATGGCGTTTTTGAGCTATAAACGACCTTTTTAAATTTTCGGGATCAAAATGTAGTGCCGCACTAAATTGATATTAAGTAAGCCCCCCCCTACCTGACCCGGTACAGCGTCATCCGTTTTTCGTACGTATTCGCCCGCATGCGGAGGATATACACCTTCTGCCCGAGCGACCCGCCTCCGCCGTCCCAGGAGACCGTATAGTGCCCCGCAGGATAGGAGCCGTGGGCCAGCCGGCACACGACGTTTCCCCTGAGGTCGTAGATGTCAATAGCAACTTCCCGCCCGGCCGCATCCCCTTGCGCCGGTACGTCGAACGCTACCCGGACCGATTGCCTGAACGGGTTGGGGAATACGCCCGATAGATTGAAACTCGTCGCCGGCGCACCGCCGGCCAAGCTCATCGCGCCGAGAAACACGCCGTTTTCAGCGTAGCTCACCGCTCCCTGCGCGGAGACGAAGTCAAGCGGGAGCTCCTGTTTGCCGTCCCAGAGCCTGAAGGCGACCTTCTCCGCATCGGCGCAACCGTCGCCGCTCTTCGACATCCGGTCCCGGCCCCATATCGCGAAGGCCGCCGACCCGTGCGCCACGGTTCCCGATCCCACGAGCCCGCCGCTCCCGTTGAATGCCCCTATTTCGCATCCGTCTGCAACGGGGACACCGCCCGAAGTTACCGTGCGAACCAGAACCGAGGCGCTGTTGCCGGTTTTACCGCGCAAAACATAGTGCCGGGGCGCCGGAGGCGTAACGGCAAAGAGATTCTCCGCCATTTTCCGGGCTGCCGACGCAGGGTAGGTGAACACGGCGGAATCGTTCATATACAGGAAGTAGCCCGCGCCCGGTTCGAGCGAGCCGATATTGTTTATCCCGTAATCGGGCCAGTAGACCTGCCCGGCGTTGTTCTTCGCGATGACCAGTTTTGAGACGATGCCCGAAAACGCCGCAGTTACGGGCATGGCGCCCTGCGGCAGAAAGCCGATTAAATTCCACTTCGCCGAGAGCGAGAGCGGCGTTATGCTGTCCGCCACCGGAACACCCTGCACCTGCATGGTGTCGCAGGAATCGCTATATATCTGGTACCCCTGGCCGGTATGCACCGTGCATATGCCGTCGATATGGCAGAGCGGCCAGTAGAGGTAGCTCAAGAGGTTTTTCACCACAATCATGCCGCGCGGCCGGTCGCACTGCGCCTGCGTGAGGGAGTCGCCGAAGACGGCGGCCGTGCTTGAATCGGGGGGGGTGACATTCAACGAAACGATGTTCCAACCCACCGCCAGCGGAATAGCGAGCCGGGTAAGCGTCGAACAGCTCCAGACGCTTGACCAGGGACCGATGCCGCCGATGTTGGCCGCATTGACCCGCCAGTAGAAGCACGTGGCTGCTGCGGGGAGCGGAGTCGCCGCATAGGAGGTCGCGGTAATGCCGCTCATGCCGAACGCCGTGGTCGAAAAGGTCGTGACCGTGGACATCTGGAGCCCGTAGCTCGCCGCGCCCGGAACCGCCGCCCAGCTCAGGGTGAGCGGCAATGCCAGGCCCGAGGCTCCGTTTGACGGCAGAGAGAGCATCGGCGAGACGGGCCCGCCGATAATGGTGGTGAAACTCCATACCGCCGACCAGCTTCCGCTCCCGCCGGCGTTCGCGGCGCTCACCTGCCAGAAATAGACGGCGCTGTTGGCGAGGCCGGAAACCGACTGCGAGGTCGAGGTGGTCCCGGTCTGCTGGAAGAACGTGGCGGACATATCGGAGATGGTCGAAACCTGCATCGTATAGTTAGAGGCGCCGGTAGTCGTGTTCCAGCTGAGCGTGACCGTCGTGGGCTGGTTGAGGGCGCCGTTCGACGGCAGGCAGAGAAGCGGTGCGCCGACCATGGTGGTGAAACTCCATACCGCCGACCAGCTTCCGGTTCCACCGGCGTTCGTGGCGTTCACCTGCCAGAAATAGGTTTGGCAACTGGCCAGGCCGCCCGTCGACTGCCGGGTCGCCGCAATGCCGCCCTGCGTGAAGACGGTTGAGGCCATCGTCGATACCGTGGAGACCTGGAGCCCGTAGGTTGACGCTCCGGGTACGGAACTCCAGCTGAGCGTGACCGTCGTGGGCTGGTTGAGGGCGCCGTTTGAGGGCTGCGGGAGGGTCGGCACTCCCGGCAGGGCCGGAGCCAGATTGTACACCTCGCTGCCGGCGAGCAGAAAAATCCCGACCCCGTAGTCGTCGAAGTTCGGCTGCGCGGCATAGGTCACCGCCGGCGACTGGGAGGGCGCGTCGCCGCTGCCCTGCACCCAGCCGAGAACGACGGTGTCGGACATGGGATGGACGCAGCTGTCGAGCGCATGCCAGCCCTTGACCACTGCCGGCAGGTAGGTCGCGGTGTCGAGGAAGCCGTGATTGATTCCCCAGGCCATCGCATAGGTGAAACACCCCGTGCCCGTCTCCTCCGGACCGCCGCAGTTATTCGGATCGCCGAGGTCCATGTTCCAGAACCCGTCGCTGCGCTGGATCGGCAGCAGGGCGGCACACATCTGCTGGAAGATTTGAACGTACTCCGCGCGATGTACATCGGTTACAGGAAGGTAATTGAGGGTCCGGCAGAGCGCGCTGATGACCCAGCCGTTCCCGCGGGACCAGAAGCAGGGAAGCCCGTCCGGCCCGAGATAGGTGCCGCCATAGGCGGGCGACAGGAACGTGGAGTCCCTGAACCAGAGGTGGGTCACGGTATCCCACAGTCCCGTCTTGTGTATCGAATCCTTCGGGTACTCAAAAAAGTTGTGCATGGTGGTAAAGGCGGCCGTATCGTTCCGGATGGCCCCCACCTCGGCGAACGTCGCCATGGCCATATGGATGGCATCGATCCAGGTCCAGTAGTTGACCGCGGAGCCCCGCTTCATCCCATTGACAAAAGCGGTGTCGTTCAGTATCCGTATCTTCTGGGTCGTATCGGCCTGGTAGAGCTCGCCGTAGGCCTGGCCCGCGCACTCGCCGTTGGCGTTGGCCCCGCCGTTGCCGCCGTTGAAAGCCCAGTTGAAGTAGCTCCCCCAGGTGGTCGCATAGGCGTAGAGCGTCGAATCCGGCGCCATCTGGTAGAGCGCCATGTGGCCTTCGAAGTAGACTCCCCGCGTCCAGATGTTGCCGGCATGCCCCCCGCTGAGGCAGGAGGCGCAGGCCGAGGTCGGCCATCGCTGGATGAAATGGCTGTCGACGTAGTGCATTGTGGAAAGCACCGAATCCCGCAGGGGCAACGACTGCGCGCCGCCCGTGCCGGTCAAAACCCCTACTCCCAGAAAAAAGGAAATAAGTATTCCGGTGGTTACCGGAATTTTTCTTCCAATCATCGATGACTCCCGGCTTGGTAAAAGGCTCTATAAAATACGCGTTAGCGCCTCTTCCCGGGGAAAAAATCTATAATCCCGTTGATTAATCCTATCCCCGGGGTTTGATGAGATCCTTACGAATAAATATCGTTTTCCCCAGGAATTCCGCCCGGTCGTAGAGAGCGGAGTGCTGCATCAGATAGTGCAGAAGAACCTCGTTCCAGCCCGGCGGGTAATTGGCGGTATGCAGCGCGATGGATGCCGGCGGGCGCGAATGTTCGAGGCTGTATTGCAGATAGTCCGGTTGAAAAAGGGAAAACGTACGCGAGTTTTTCGGCAGGACCGGCACAAAGCCCCTCGGCGTGCCCCAATACTCATCGTAGGTGACAAAGGTCTGATCCTCGCGAAAGCAGGGGTGCGTCTTGAAGATGCCGATGACGCGCTCAGAGCGGGAAATCATCTTCAGAAGCTCCCCGCGTGCTTCGAAATCGGCGGCGGCGGCCCCGGAGGCATACTCCCTCAAGACCGCCCGGCCGGTAGTGCCTACCATGAGCGCCGATGCAATGAGGAGCATCCCCGCCCCGGCCGGTTGGAAAAACGGCCCTTTCAACAGGAGCCCGGCATAGGGAACGAAGAGCGCGAGGCAGAAGAGTCCGGGGACAAAAAACTGGAGAAATTGCGCCCTCCAGGTTCCCCAGAATACCGCCTGACCGGCGAGGACCGCCATGCCGACCCAGAGTCGAACCCCTCGTTGCCGCCACTCCGTCACCAGCCAGCCCGATACCCCCGCCAGAACCAGCAGCGCGGTAAAGGGGTATTTTGAGAAATAAAATACGACCGTGCCCCATTGAGGGGTCAGCGACGGATCGGTTCGGGCGGCGTGGGCGAAAAACTTCTGCATGAAGAGGGGGGACCAGTACACGTCGCTCCACAACCAGACGCCGGAGGTCAAAAGGAGCGCCTGGGAAATAGCCAGCGCACCGCATCCGCCAAGCAGCGCCGACAGGAAAAACCGGCGTTTATCCGATTCGCCTCTCATGAATCCGTACACAAGATACGCCATGGCGGCAAAGGTGAGCGGATAGACGTATTTCGGCATGATAAGCACCGAAAAAACGCTGAAGCCCATTGCCGCAGCGCTCCGTACCGGTGACGGCTCCCGGAACATCAGGGCTATGGCGAGAATGGCCGCCAGTGCCGCATAGGCATCGGTCCGGAAGTTGACTATAAAGGGGGTGATTTCCGGCGTCGCCATCAGGGCCGGCGGCAGCGCGCACCACAGCCAGTGGACTCCAAGCCGTCGCGCATGGAACACCAGTACCGTCGCCATGCCGATAAAAAAGCAGAGCCCGAAAAGACGCAGGGCGATAACCGTGTCAATCGATTCGGGAAAAAGCTGGAAGAACGGACGGACGAGGACGTAGCCCAGGGTGAGGTAACCGCACCAGAAATCGACGTGCGGGACGCGCCCGATGGCGATGAGCCATAAATAATGGGCATGGAAATATTCGTCGAACGTGAGCGGCATGCTCACGGCTTTCAGGCAGAGCACAGCCAGGAACAGGGCGCACACCATGCCTGCGCAGAGAGAAATAACGCGGGGAGTTTCCCGGCGTCGTGTGCTTCTGACGGAAGGCTTCATGACCGACCGCCGCAATGGCAGGGAAGAAGACGGGAGCAAATTAACCGGTCGGTATGGATCCCGCCGCCGGCACGCCCCCCTTCGCTCCGGCCGATGAACTATCGGCCTGCTTTGCTGCATACTATACTACTCTGTAATATACTGCGTTCGACCGATGGCATCAACAATGAACTACCCCGCAGCGGAGGTTCGGGGTAGCCAAGAACATTTCAAAACGGTTGAAACTGTCATTTCTCCTCGCTACGCTCGAAATGACAAAGTCGAAGCAGAGCTTCGAGGAATTGGACCCAAGAGGTTAAACGAGGCTCATGATGCGGCATGGAGGGTGCAATAATTTCAGGAACATCCCGTCATACTATCCATATGCCGTGCCCGCTCCCCTTTTCCGCGTCACAGGAGAATGCACCAATGCCGGTCAATAGTATCGAGGTGGAAAATTTTACCAAAAAATTCGGCGATTTTACCGCGGTCGACAATATCTCCTTCAGCGTGGAACAGGGCTCGATTTTCGCCTTCCTGGGCCCCAACGGCGCCGGGAAAAGCACGACGATCAATGCGCTCTGCACCATCCTGTCGAAAAGTGCCGGGAGTCTTCGTATCAACGGCAACGATGTGACGCATCGGAAGGATGCGGTACGCAGGGACATCGGCATCGTCTTTCAGGAATCGACGCTGGACGGGAAGCTGACCGTCGCGGAGAACATCAGGCTGCACTGCGACTTTTACCGGGTGCCGCGATCGCAGGTGAACGAGCGGATCGCTTTCGTGCTCGATCTCGTCGACATCGCCGATTGGAAAAAAGCCCCGGTGGACAGTCTCTCGGGCGGGATGAAGAGACGGGTGGAGATCGCCCGCGGGCTCGCTCATTTTCCTAAGGTCCTCTTCCTGGATGAACCGACCACCGGCCTCGATCCGCAGACCAGGACCAATGTCTGGGAGTACATCCGGAAACTGCAACGGCAGAAAAGCATCACCATTTTCCTGACCACCCACTACATGGATGAAGCCGAAATCTGCGATAAGGTGGCGATCATCGACCATGGGAGGATCGTCGCACACGATACGCCGTACAATTTGAAAAAGAGGTATACCGCCACGACCATGACGATCGGGACGTCGGACCAGGAGAGGCTCACGCGGTATCTCGACGACCGGTCGCTGGTCTACCGACGGGAGGGGGAGCACTGCACCGTGCATGTCGCGAAAACCGGCGATATCGTGGCAATAATCTCTGCGTTCGGTAGCGCAATCGAAGATATCGAAATTACCAAGGGTACCCTCAACGACGTATTTCTCGCCATAACCGGTAAGGAGATCAGGGTTTGATGCGACCGATAAAAGCCATAGTACTCAGAAACCTGCTTAAATTTTCGAGGGACAGGATGCGATTCATCTTTACCCTGTTCATGTCCGGCATATTCCTGTTTATTTTTTCCTTCATCGCCAGGTCGAGCACGGCGGGGCTGGATCACCCGATGAACTACCTCATCTCCGGCATCATCATCATGACGGTATTCCAGACCGCGCTCAACAATTCGATGCATATTCTGGAGGATATTTCGAGCGGATTCATGAAGGAGATCCTGGTCGCGCCCATCGCGCGGTGGCAGATCGCGATCGGGCAGGTACTGTCGTCGACGATCATCGCCATGCTTCAGGGATGTATCATCATCGTTATCGGGCTGTTCATGGGACTTTCCATCGATCCCCTGCACGCCGCCCTCATGGCCGGACTCATGTTTCTGGTCGGCCTGACCTTCAGTTCGCTCGGGCTCTTCCTCGCGGCCGTTACCAAGGAGTCGACCAATTTTCAACTTCTCATCATGCTCGTGTCGTTCCCCCTGATTTTTCTCTCGGGCGCGTATATTCCGACCACCGTCCTGCCGTCGATGCTCAAGCCGATCGTCTACCTCAACCCCCTGACCTATGCGACCTCGGCGTTCCGGTTTCTCGCCCTCCACATGGACGGACTCTCCCACGCCGCCCTCATCCGGTCGGGGGTCGCCTTTTCCATCCACGGCGTCACGGTCATGCCGCAAATGGGCGCGCTGCTCATGCTCGCCCTCGGCGCGGTCTTTTTCTCGCTGTGCGTCAACGCATTCGGCAGGGCTGATTTTTCCCGGATAAAGGTATTCCGGCGCGGCCCCCACCGGTGACCGGTTCTTACCGCGGTCGGTTACCGGTAACACTCTCGGCGATGAACCGCTTCACCACCTCCCGGTCGCCGGCATAGGTCATGCCGAACCACCGGTCGCCCGAGTAGAGCATGCGGACCGAAAGCGACCCGTCGGCGACGCCGTTATTGACGACCGAGGGAAGGTAGAACTCCGCCTTCGGCTCGCCGCCGCGCAGCCGCAGGAACTCCGCGAAATCGCGCTCGAACTTCGGAAACATGGTTTGCGGCGCGAATCCCCAGCAGTTCATCGAAACCGTGGCCTCGGCGTTGAGGGCAAGCCGCTCTCCGCGGGGCGACTCGAAGACGACCGCCTCCCCCTCCCGCCGGATCTTCTCCCGCTCGACGATCGACGCCAGGAACCCGTCGTTTACCGAGCACACTCCGCGCGCAACCGCGCCGTGCTCGGAGAGCGTATTCTCAAGCCTGAAACCGACCATCACCTGCTCCCGGTCGTCGTTTGCCATGGCCGAAAGCGCCGCGCCGAGCGCGCGGAACGATGCCGCCCCGTAGTAATCGTCGGCGTTGATGACGGCGAAGGGGGTCTCGACGGCTTGCCGCGCGACAAGCACCGCGTGGCCGGTCCCCCAGGGCTTGCTCCTCCCCGGCGGCACGGCAAAACCGGCGGGCAGCGAGCTTTCGAGCTCCTGCACGACCCAGGCGAAATCGGCGTCGCTGCCGTATCGCCCGGTAAGGTACGCCTTGAAATCGTCTTCGATCGCCTTCGAGATCACGAAGACGATGCGGCCGAAACCCGCCCTGCGGGCGTC
>CAZYYB010000087.1:0-13723 GCA_964651515.1 uncultured Fibrobacteraceae bacterium | reverse complement strand
GTGACGATCCGCCAGAGGGGCGTTTCGTCGGTATAGTTCGTGTTTTTGATAAAATGGAAAAAAACCTGCATGAGCGGGGCGTCGCCCACGATCCCCTTCACGTAGGAATCGTTGCGGCCGCGGTCGGAGGCGATGAGCATCTTTTCGAGCTCCCGGAACAGGAGCCCGATGAGGTTGCCCGCCTTCCGGCTGATCCGCTCCACCTCCTCGTTACGGTAGATGGTGGCGTAGTTGAACTCCTTGAGCCCGTTCATGAGCTCGAACACCTCTTCGCTCATGGAAATGGCGTCCCGGTCGAGGCTGTTGGCGATCGTATCGTTGACAAAACAGCCGATGATCTGGCCGTTTTCGAGGCCCAGGCCCTTCGCGACGACCGGGGGCACCTGGTCGCGCTCGGCGATCCCGGCCTTGAGCGCGTCTTCGAGGTCGCGCCCGAGATAGGCGATGCGGTCCACGAGCCGGACCAGGCACCCTTCGAGGGTGCCGGGGAAGAGGTCCCGCTCCGCAATGCCGTCGAGTTGCCGCATGTCGCGCGCCCGGTCCGGGGCGACCGACCGCTCGAAACTCTCGCCGCAGTGGGTCACGATGCCGTCGCGCACCTCGCAGGTCAGGTTCAGGCCCGCGCCGAAGTTGGTCAGCTTATCGACCACGCGCAGACCGTGGATCTCGTGCTTGAAGCCCGCAGCGACTCCCCGTTCGCGCAGGAGGTCGTCCAGCGCCCGCTCCCCGGCATGCCCGAAGGGCGGGTGGCCGAGGTCGTGCCCCTTCGCGATCGCGCTGATCAGGTCGATGTTCAGGTTCAGGCATCGCCCGATGACCGAGGCGATGGAGGAGACGTGGAGCACATGCTCCATGCGGGTGCAGATGTGATCGTTGTCCGGCGAGAGGAACACCTGGGTCTTGTGCTTCAGGCGGCGGAAGGGCGGGGAGTGGAGGATCCGCGTCTCGTCGCGGGCGAATTCGAGCCTGAAGGGGTCCTCCTGCATCGGGGCGCGCCGTCCGAGCGATGCGGAGCTCTTGCGGGCGAAAGGGCTCAGGAGCTCCTCGTTGCGCAGGAGGATGGTGCGGATTTCGAGTTCGGATTTCATGGAACATTTAAAATAAAACAGGATAGGACAAAGAAAGAAGGGAAGATTTGAGGTTACTGCTCGGGTGGGGACACACCGCTATGCGGTTTCCCCTGGCCTGAAGCCGCCGGAGCGCGTCTTTAGGCACACCCTTTCCTGCGGAAGTGGTCGGCGATGCTTGCCTTCGGCAAGCGCTCTCCCACTTCCGCAACGCTCTCTTTTAAGGTAGAAAAAACACGGGGCAAGATCATGGGACAAGAATCCCCCCCCTCGACGAATTGCGAAAAGCACTCAAATCGGTTTATTATTCAGGATTTTCTCACTTACCCTATGGAGGGAGATGTTGACATGCAATCTTCCGCAGGAGAGGGTGCGTCGGCAAAGGCGGCTTTGCGCGGCTCCGACCAGGGGCTGGTTGCAATTTAAGGCTATAATAATCCGTCCATTTTGCCTTTCGGGCAAAATGGGTAACCCGTAAGGTGGTTCCCCCACCAAGGTCACCAAAATTATCACCATCATCTTCGATCCTCGAACTTTTCTCCGTCTATCGTGTATTTTTATAAATCTTTTCCCCGCCGCGAGTTGCAGGGACCCGTGAACGGTACGCCGGTCGGCATGCCGACCGGACACGTCCGGCTGCGGAGCATTTAAATAATTTCAAAAGATAGTCGTATTTATTAGCTGAAAATTTCGATCCATCACTATGAATAAAACGTACCGAAAAATCGCCGTTGCGGCGATGGTCCTGTTCTCCTGTTCCGCCGCATGGTCCGCAGTCATCTCTACCGGCATCAACCGTCGGCAGCTCTCGGTCGGCGACCTGATCAATTTCACGGTCACGATCATGGCCCCAAAGGGCGCCACCGCGCAGCCGCCCGACCCCGCCACCGCCTTCGAGCCGCTTACTGTCAAGGAGTGGAACAACCGCAAGGTTCCGCTCAAGAGCGCGGACAGCATCGTCTTCGAGTACGAACTGACGACCTACAAGGCCGAGAACTGTGCCATTCCGCCGCTGCCCTTTATCCTGAACGACGGCGCCCGCAGCGATACGCTCCGGACCGACAGCATTCCGCTCACCGTGATCAGCCTGTGCAAGGTCGACACCGCCGACATCATGGGTCTGCGGCCCCAGCAGGTGACCGGGAAGCGCTCGCTCCTCTGGCTCTGGATCTGCCTCGCACTTGCCGGGCTCGCGGCGGTCATTTTCTTTGCCCGTTCGCTCGTCCGGTTGCACAAGAAGGGTCCGCCCGTCCCGCCGCCCAGGCCGCCCTACGAAGAAGCGATGGATGCGCTCGCCGCGCTCGATGCGAAGCAGTATCCCTTGAAGGGGATGATCCGGGAGTATGTCTTCGAACTCTCCGAGATCCTCAAGCGGTACAGCGAGCGGCGGTTCGGCGTCAACGCCGCCGAGTTCACGACCGAGGAGATGCTTGCCTGGCTCTCGATCGCGAAGCTCGATAAGGAGCGGCGCTACGCGATGGAGTGGTTCTACCGGGCGGCCGATCCGGTCAAGTTTGCGAAATACCTTCCCGACCAGGAAACGGTGGACCGGTTCGGCGTCGAAGCCAGGGCCTTCATCGAGGCGACGAAACCGGTTGTCGAGGCGAAAAAAGATAGTGGAACCCCGCCGACCGGAGGCGGTGATGTTCCGCCTCCGGAGGCGGACAATACAACCGGGCAGCTGCCCGGCGGGGAGAAGAGATGAGACTCAAGGACCCCGTATTCCTCCTGCTCATTATCTTCGCACTGCCCATGGTCTGGGTGTATATCCGCCGGGAGCGGCGCTCACGGGCGGCCCTGCGGTTTTCCGATCTTTCGGTTATCGGCACGCTTCCGCGGTCGGCGCTCATAAGGTGGCGCCACTGCCTCATCGTCCTGCGGGTCGCCGCGCTCATCCTGCTCACCATCGCGCTGGCGCGGCCGCAGAAGGGACGATCGGGCTCCGAGGTGACGACCGAGGGCGTGGACATCATGCTGATCCTCGATATCTCGAACAGCATGCACTGCCTCGATTTCGCTCCCGACAATCGCATCACGGTCGCGAAGAGGACCATGCAGGAGTTTATCGCCAAGCGGCCGAGCGACCGGATCGGCCTGGTGGTTTTCGGCGGGCGGGCCTATACCAAATGTCCCCTCACGCTCGACCACGATGTTCTCAGCCGGCTGGTGAGCGAGATCGATTTTGCCGATTTCAGCGAAGCGACCGCGATCGGGACCGCCATCGCCACCGCGGCCAACCGGCTGGTGAACTCGTCCGCAAAGAGCAAGGTCATCATCCTCGCGACCGACGGCGATAACAACGCCGGCGACATTCCGCCGCTCACCGCCGCGGCTGCCGCAAAGGAGCTCGGCATCAAGATCTACGCCGTCGGCATCGGCAGACCGGGCCAGGTGCCCATGCCCATGGAGATGCAGAATCCGCTCACCGGGCAGATCGTCGAGCAGACGCAGATGGTCGAATCGGACCTGAACGAGCAGCTGCTCGCCAATATCGCGGATATGACGGGAGGGAAGTCCTTCAGGGCGACGGACGCCAACAAGTTCCGAGCGATCTACGACCAGATCGATAAGATGGAAAAAACCGTGATCCGGACCAAGATCTACTCATCCTTCGATGAAAAGTTCTATGCCTGGCTCTGGGCCGGGTTTATCCTTCTCCTCCTGGAATTTCTGCTCCACTACACCCGCTTCAGGAGGATTCCGTAATGATTTTCGGCAATCCCGTCTATTTCCTCCTGCTCCTTCTGATCCCGGTGTTCATCGGCCTCTTCATGTGGGCCGACCAGCGCAGGAAGGCCGCGCTCGGCCGCTTCGGCGACCCGAAACTGGTGGCGAAGCTGACGTCCGGTTTCTCCTTTTCGCGCCAGGTGATCAAGTGGACCCTGTTCATCGCCTTCTTCTGCTTCCTCGTGTTCGCTCTCGTCCTGCCGCGCTTCGGCGTGAAGATGGAGCTTTTCGAGCGCAAGGGGGTCGACGTCATGGTTGCGCTCGACATATCGGAGAGCATGCTCGCCGAGGACATTGCGCCGAGCAGGATCGAGCGCGCCAAGTATGAGATCGGGAAGTTCCTCGACCTGCTTAAGGGCGACCGGTTCGGCCTGATCGTCTTTGCGGGCGAGAGCTTCGTGCAGTGCCCGCCGACGCTCGATTACGGGGCGGCGAAGATGTTTCTCGACGTCGTCAATACGGGATGGGTGCAGATCCAGGGGACGGCGATCGCCGACGCGATCAAGCAGGCGACCGCGGCGTTCCATTCGAGCGAGCATAAGTACAAGGTGCTTATCCTGATCTCCGACGGCGAGGACAACGAGGGCGATGTCGAGGAGGCGGCCCGCGCCGCGGCGGCGGATGGGGTGGTCATCTACACCATCGGCGTCGGGTCCGAGGACGGCGTGCCGATCCCGGTCTCCAAGGGCGGCGGCACCGTGGTCTACAAGAAGGACCGGCAGGGGAACCTGGTCATGACCCGCCTCGATCCGGTCACGCTCGAAAAAATCGCCATCGCCGGCCACGGCAAATATTTTCATGCGGGGAGCGACCTCGATTTCAGCCGCATCATCGCCGAAATCGATAAGATGGACAAAAAGGAGCTCGGCGCGTCGCAGCTCAACTCCTTCGAAGACCGGTACCAGATTTTCCTCTTCATCGCCATCGTGCTTCTCCTCGTCGAGTTCTTCATTCCCGACCGGGTCAGGAGGAGAGAGGTGTGGAAGGGGAGGTTTGAATGATAATGTTTAAAAACAATAATACAGGGAAAAATTCCAAGGGGGGAAGTCTCCCCCTCGCTGCATCCCGGCCGAAACGGCCGGTATTCCGCTGCCCCCTGGGCGCCGTGAACGACACCGTGGAAAATCAAAACAGAGTCAACAGGTTTGAACAAAAAGTCCGGAAAGGTGGACCCGTTCGACTCGTCCTCCTCGTCGGACTGCTTTTTTCATTGGCGCAACTGTCTTTCGGGGATGAGATTTACCGGAAAAATGCAAAGGGAAATGAATATTACAAGCAGGGAAAGTACGACTCGGCCTACGCGGAGTACGATGGCGCGCTCCTGACCGCGCCCGGCGACACCCTGCTCCGCATGAACAAGGGTTCGGCCCTCTACCACATGGGCCGGTTCGACGAGGCGGAGAGCACCTATGCCGGCGCCGTGGCGCTCAAGAATAAACGGAAGCAGGCGGACGCCCACTACAACCTCGGCAATATCCTCTTCAAGGAGGGTGACCAGCTCATGCAGAGCGGCGGTCAGGGCGCGGACGAAAAGTATAAGGCCGCGCTGCAGCACTACATCTCCGCGCTCGACCTGAAGCCAAACGACAGGGATGCCAAGTTCAACCTCGAATTGACGCAGCGGCGGATAAAGATGCAGCAGCAACAGCAGAAAAACCAGAACCAGAACAAACAGGACCAGAACAAGAAAGATCAGAATAAGCAGGACCAGAACAAGAAAGACCAGAACCAGCAGGATCAAAATAAGCAGGATCAAAATAAGAAGGACCAGAATAAGAACGATCAGAATAAAGATCAGGACAAGAAAAACCAGAACCAGGACCAGAATAAGCAGGATCAGAACCGGAATGCGCAGAACGATCGGCAGCCGGCGCCCAATGAAAATAAAGAGGACATGAAAAAGCAGGAGGCGAAACGGATAATCGCCCAGTATGCCGACGACGCCGATTCGCTCAATAAGCCGCCCAAAAGAAAGGCGGGCCTCATGACCCGCAAACCGGAGAAGGACTGGTAGCATGACCGCGCCCGTTTTCAGGTTTGTGGAGTGGCGTCGAGGGGGATGGACCCTGCGGGGGGCCGAACTTTCCGCCCACGGGGACGGAAAGTCCGGCCCGTGGTGCATATTCAGCCATGGGTTTACCGGCCACCATCTCGGCCCCGGCTATCTCTTCGCGCGCATGAGCCGCGAACTCGCCGCCGCGGGCATCTCGTCGCTGCGGTTCGATTACGGCGGCTGCGGCAACAGCGACGGCACCTTCGCCGAGATGACCGTTGCCACCATGAAGGCCGACCTGCTCTCCGCGGTCGATCTCGTGCGGAACGGGCGCCGCCCCTCGGCCCTGGTGTTTATCGGCCACAGCATGGGCGGCATGATCGCTGCGCTTGCCGCCGAAACGGTGGAGGGGATCGTGCTCCTGTCGCCGGTCGCCGAACCGGAAGGGCTCATCCGCCGGCGCCAGACCATGATCGAAGGCGGCCCCAACGAGCGGGGGTTTTACGAGAACGGCCCGTACGAAATCAGCCCGCAATTTCTCGACGGCCTGCGCGACGTCGATCCCGCGCAGCGGCTCGCCGGTGAGTTTACCGGAAAGCTCCTGCTCATGCAGGGCGATTGCGACAAGTCGATTGCGGTCGAAGAGTCGGACCGCTACGTCCGCGCGGCGCGCGCCGCGGACATCGAAACCACGGTGCATGTCCTGCGGGACGCCGACCACAGTTATTCAACCGTGGCGCATTTCTCGGCCGTCTGTTCCACGGTCACCTCATGGGTAAAGGAACGCTTCGTATGAAGATGCATCTTCCGCTCGGAGCGCTGTTTTTATTGGTACTGGCCGCGCACGGCGCCGCAAAATTCACCGCCGGCACCGATCACACTAATGTCAATCCAGGCGAACAGGTCCAGATCACGGCCGAGCTCGTGGTCGACAAGGAGATCAAGGGAATCTCGCCGCCGCCCGTTGCCCCGAGCGACGCCTTCACCGTCGCACACGTTCAGCAGGGTCCATCCTCCTCCTCGACGTCCATACAGATCATCAACGGCCGCATGTCGCAGAATGTAGAGATTCATTACGTGTTTTACTACGTGATCGTTCCGCAGAAAAAAGGCCCCTTTACCTTCCCGGCCCTGCAGGTGACGGTCGACAATGCCCCCTGCTCGACCGGTCCGATCGCGTTCAACGTGGCGGCATCCGGCCAGCCGGCGGCGAAAAACGCCGATGTCCGCGTCACGCTGCAACTCAGCAAGTCGACGCTCTATATCGGCGAGCAGGCGGTGCTGACCTTCACGGTGGCGATCCGAGCCAACGCGCAGGTGCAGCCCGACCAGCACTGGAGTCCGGAGGAGCTCGAAAAATCATTTTCAAAGAGTTTCTCGATTACGCCGCTCTTTACCAATCACTATACACAGGCATCCGAACGCATCGGCGGGGACATGTACCAGACGCTCAGCCTCCGCTTCGCGGTCATTCCCCTGGCTTCCGGGACGACCACGGTCGCCTCGGTCCCCTTTTCCTACGTTGAGTTGCATCAGATGAGGCAGCAGGGAGGCGATCCGTTCTTCAACGACTTTTTCGGCGGCATGCAGGTGCAGCAGGTACAGCGTACCGCCTATTCCAATGAACTCTCGATTCACGCCCGGGAGCTTCCGCCGCCGCCCGCCGGTTTCGCGGGCGCCATCGGCAGGATGACCTTGAACGCATCCGTCACTCCGGACGCGGTTCCTTCCGGCGAGGCCGCGACGCTCAACGTGCTCGTGAGTGCGGCAACCAGGCCGGGCAATGTCGCCGAGGTAACGGCGCCGACACTTCCCGGCTGCGAAATATTCAGCCCGGAAAAGCATGTCCAGGTCGATACCACGCCCGAGGGCATCGCGACCCGGAAGTCGTACAAATTCCTCCTCATCCCCGGCGCGGAGGGCAAGCTTGACATTCCCCCCATCGCGATCACCTATTTCGATCCCGCCGAGGGCGCCTACCGGACCGCCTCGTCGGGGCCGCTCTCCCTGAACGTGACGCCGGGCAAGGGCGGCGCGAAACCGCAGACCCGCTATCTCACCCAGGAAGAGATCCACGAGCTCGGGACCGACATCCGGTACATCAAGACCGACGTTGCGCTTCGCAACGTGCCCGAAAAGCCGTACCGCGAACCGCTCTACCTGCTCCTCTACCCGCTGCCGTTTATCCTGTTTTTCGTGGCATTCCTGTATAAGGTGCAGTCGATCCGGCACGAAACCAATGCCGCCTTCTACGTGCGGGCACGCGCCCTCAGGGCCGCCCGGAAAGCGTTCGACGGGCTGCGCCGCAGGGGCTCGACCCTTTCGACCGAGCGGTTTCTCGGCCAGGTTGCCGAGACCATCGAGCGGTATATCTCGCAGAAATTCGCTTTTGCCGCCACCGGCCGTACGCTCGAGGAGCTCAAGGCCGAGTTGCTCCAGCGGAACGCCGACGAGGCAATTGTCAATGACCTCACGCACTTCATCGAGCTCCTCGACTCCTACCGCTTCGGCCAGGCGTCGTTTGACGAGCGGTCGCGTTCGGCCGTGCTCGAGAAGGCGATCGCGTTTGCGGCAACCCTCGAAAGGGGAGCGAAGAGGGGTAAAACGGTGCATGCGTCGGCGATCATCGTGGCCCTGTGCGCCCTTTTCCTCCTTGCCCGTGCCGGCGCCGCCGCTCCGGTCAACCTCTGGTTCGAGCAGGCGAACAAGTTCTATACCGAACAGCAGTACGACAGCGCGGTTACCTATTACGATAAAATCGTCTCGTCCGGCATGACCTCGCCGGTTGTTTATTTCAACCTCGGCAACGCCTATTTCCGGTTGAAAAAGCCGGGCCTGTGCCGCCTCTCCTATGAAAAGGCCGCGCGGCTCGATCCGGCGGATGCGGATGTCGCCGCGAACATAAAGTTCCTCGAATCGAACATCGTCGACCGCGTCGAAGAGCCGCAGCGCGGCTTTGTCGAAGCGGTATTCCAGCGTCTGCACCACCTCATGCCGCTGCGCACTCAGCTCTGGTTCTGCTGTGCCCTGCTCTTCTGCATCGGGATCCTCAGCTCGGCGGCGCTCTACGCATCCGGCAACCGCCGGCTCTGGCTTATTTACGCCTCCGTACTCATCGCCCTGGTTCTCGCCGCCTCCGGGACCTCCATGGTGGTGAAAATCGTGGATGCCGAATCGACCTCCTACGCCATCCTGCTCGACCCATCGGCCGACGCGCGCAACGAGCCCGAAGGCGCCAAGATCCTCTTTACGGCGCACGAGGGAACGAAATTCCAGGTCCGGAAAACGGTGGAGGGGTGGTCGCTCGTCAGCCTGCCGAGCGGGGCGGCGGGGTGGGTGGAAAATAAGGCATTGGGAAAGATATAAGGATTTGTTGACTTAACGTATATACGTTTCTTCGGTTTTGCAGTGCCTGATTCTAAATGGTCAGGGGACCCCCGCGACCTCTGCGAAAAACAGACAAACATTGCGTTGGTTCAGGTTGTTCGCATTTTTATAATGGAAAAGACTTTGGCACGTGATCTTTTCCCGTGTTGTGCTCCCTAATGTTGGCGTTGCGGAAGTGCCGAGACCCCGCCAAAGGCGGGAGTAGCCCACCAAAAAGGCCGCATTGCATAACCATACTCACTTATTAACCGCCAATAATTCCACCGCCGCCTTCTGCCCCATTGCCGCCGCCTTCCTCAGGCAGGCAGCCGCCTTCGCCGCGTCGTGCAATTTCCCGAAAGTCAGCCCGGCGTAGTACCAGCCGTCGCGGTAGAGCGGCGCCCGGGAAAGCAGCGCCGACAGAACCGCCGCCGCCTCGGCGTACCGTCCCTGCTCATAGTGGGTGAGGCCCCGCTCGTAGAAAACCGGGAGGAACGCGGTGTCCATGGCATGGGCGACGGAGAGATCGGCAAGCGCCCCGGCGAAATCGCCGGTTTTCCTTTCGGCAATGGCACGGTTAACCAATGCCTGGATGTCGCCCGGATCGAGTTGCAGCGCGCGGTTGAGGTCGGCGATCGCCGCCGGGAAGTCGCCCCGGTCGTTCTCCATGATGCCCCGGTTCGTGTAGGCATCCGAGGTTTTCGGGTCGATCTCTATCGCCAGCGCGAAATCGCGCTGCGCCGCCGCGTCATCGCCGAGGCGGCACTCCGCGATGCCCCGGCCGTTGAGCGCGGCGTAGAAGGCGGGATTCGAAGCGAGTACGGTCGCAAAAGCGGCGCGCGCTTCGGAAAAATCCCCGGCCATGAGCGCGGTCATTCCCTTGCCCAGGAGAAGATCGGGGTTGCGCGGCTCGATTCGCAGGGCGGCCGAATAGTCGTCGAGCGCCCCCGCCGTCGCCCCGGCCTGCCGCCTGAGCTCGGCACGGTTCTTAAGCGCAATGAGAAAGTCCGGCCGGCACAGGATGGCGGAGTCGTAATCGGCAAGCGCACCGGGAATGTTGCCGACCGCCTTGTCGATATTGCCGCGGTTATTGTAGGCCATTTCGGTGCTGGAGAACGGCGAGCGAAGCGCGATCGCCGTATTGCAATCGGCAAACGCGGCCCGGTAGTCCTTGACCGGTCCTGAACAGAGCGCGATCGCCCGGTTGAGATAGCCCATGTCGGACCGGGGCGCCTTCGCGATGACCTCGGTCCAGAGCGAAAGGTCGCTCTTCCAGATCCGGCTCTGCATGACGGTGGCGGCGGTCAGGAACAGCACCACGGCGAGTGGAAGAACGGTATAGGGGACCGTCCGGAACCGGCGATAGCGGACCGCCGCATACGCGGCAAGACACCAGATCCCGATGCAGGGGATATAGGCGTACCGATCCGCGGTGATCTGCTTGCCGACCGGCACGAACTGTAAAGAGAGCGCAATGGGAACGGCATACAGGAGCACGCACAGTACGAGAATCCGGCGGTCCCCGACGAAGCGATTGAGCAGGAGTGCCGCTCCGGCCAGGAGAACCGGCGCGGCGTAGTAGA
Organism: uncultured Fibrobacteraceae bacterium; assembly: GCA_964651515.1. GTDB lineage: Bacteria > Fibrobacterota > Chitinivibrionia > Chitinivibrionales > Chitinispirillaceae > BOG-1184. The sequence continues at coordinate 2,987 of CAZYYB010000087.1, read as the reverse complement.
TGAACGGCAGCATGCCGCCGCTTTTGTCCGGGAAGGGGTAGTAGGCCGAGAAGGCGAAGGGAACGAGGGCTTTGAACGGATAGAAGCAGAATGAGTAGACCACCATGAACAGGCGGTCGAGGGGCGTGTAGATCGTGGAAAGGTCGGCGATATAGCCGCCCGAACCGCGAATTTTAAGGGCCGCGATCGCGGCAATGAGCGCGAGGGCGACATAGGGAATTTTTTCCCCGATAAGCGTCCCCCGCAGGCGACGTTTGAAAAAGTAATCGAGGGCGAACAGGACGGCCGGCAGCGCCATGGCCGCGGACTTGGCCAGCAGGGCAAGCGCGAACAGGAGAAGGGAGACGGCATAAAACCGGAGGCGTCGCCCGGCGGCCGCTTTTACATACCGGATGTAGGCGATGAGCGAGAGCAGGGAGAGCGAACCGTACAGCATGGTGCTGCGGCAGGAGAGCCAGGCAACCGTTTCGACGTTGATCGGATGGATTCCGAAGAGGAGCGCGGCGACCAGGCCGATCCGCCGGTCGTTGAAAAGCAGCGCCGCGAGATAAAAAACGAGCGTGACGTTCACCAGATGGAAAAGAATATTGATGGCATGATAGCCGGCGGGAGAGAGTCCCCAGAGGGAATATTCGACGGCGTAGCACAGGGTCGTGAGCGGCTGGTACATCGCCGCGACCGTGGAGCCGAAAATTACCCGGATGTTCGCGAAGGATAACGACCGGACGAGCGGGTTCTCGGAGATCTGGAGAGGATCGTCGTAGACAAACCCATGGCGCAGGGTAAGCGCATAGGCGATTGCGGAGAGCAGGAGTATGCCGCCAAGAAACCGGTACGCGGTGCGGGCGGGGAGTGCGGGTTGCGGCATCGATGCATGGTGCACCGGGTGATGCTCACCGTGCACGGGGGGGCGCTTATGAGATTTCGACATATCGTCATGACCTCTTTTTCAAGAAGCATCGGATAGCGGCAGCACCTTCGCGGTTGGATACAATGCCTTATCGGGAAACCGTCGCTTTCGTTTTTGTCGGCGTGAGGTGTCTGGTATGGGATCGCGGCGGTTACCCGGCGTTATCGATCCGATCCCGCAATGAGTTTAATATAATTCGGACCACCGGAAGACCGAAAAAAAATGTCGCCCGGATCGACGGACACCGTTTTTTTCGTCCGCGGGGCCTTCGATGCGTCGCGCCTTCCGGATGATCCTGCGCCGTCCGATGAGCCGGTTTCCGGGACGGGGAGCACCGGGTAATTTTTTTCGCCCATTCGACGGTCTCGAAATCAAACAATTTTTAATTCGAAAAAGCAGGCGATTTATTATATTACTTGCGGGGGAAGTGTTTTCTCGGTTTTACGGAATTTTCATCGAGAGACCTGGCGGGGTATGCGCAGATACTGGTTTTCAGGCTATTGCGGCACGGTATTCATGCTTGTATCGGCAGGAGTCATCGCGGGCTGTTTCCTGCTCAGGCCCCGTTCCGCCGCCGAGCCGCACCCCGGGATGCGCCTCGTTGCCGCCGCCGGGAAATCGTTCATGCAGGGCGCAAACGATACCCCGCTCGCCGGCGCCGATGAAATGCCGCCGATGAAGAGCGCCTTCAGCTACAATTTCTGGATGGACACGACGCTCGTCACCCAGAAGGAGTACGCGGCCGTTACCGGCTACCAGCCGGTCGCCGACTCCAGCCCGTTCGGCAGGGGCGATAACTACCCGCAGTATAATGTCACCTGGTACGATGCCATTCTTTATTGCAATGAAAGAAGCAAAAAAGAAAACCTCGACACGGTGTACGGTTACGTCGGCGCTCCCCAGATGCAGGCGGGAAGCGTTGTCGGGCTCGCCGGAGTCATCATCAATTACGACGTGGACGGCTACCGGCTTCCCACCGAGGCGGAATGGGAGTATGCCGCACGCGAAGGCACGTCAACGATCCCCTTTCCGCATCTCGTCGACACCGCCGAGGCCCTGAATTATGCCTGGTTCTCCTCGAACTCCGGCGGAGCGACCCATCCGGTCGCGAAGCTCCTGCCGAACCTGTTCGGACTCTACGATATGGCCGGGAACCTGTACCAGTGGACCAACGACTGGAAGGGATTTTATTGCGTTTCCGGCATTACCAACTCCATCGGCGCGCCGACCCCCGCCGACGCTAACGTCAAGTCCATCAAAGGCGGTTCGTTCGAACATCCCTTTCTTTACCTGCGTCCCTCCCGTCGTGAAAGCACCTACGAAACGGTGCTTTCAACCGCCGTCGAGTACATCGGGTTCCGCTGCGTCCGCGGGGTGATTGCCAAGCCTACGCAGCTTATAACCGATACCTCTTCGCTGGTAACGAACCTGTCCGCCCTTGCGGTGAGCACGGTGCAGCCTATTTTCTATACGCAGCAGGCAAAGCTTGTCTTTGTAAATGTAACCAATGCATTGCGGACACTCTGCGTTGCCGATTTTTACCAGAGTAACCCCTACATCTATGAGTTCAAGGATTTTACAAATGTAAATGCCCCCGCCATATCGCCCGACGGACAATTTGCCGCCTTCTGCACGCGCGGGGTCGGATCCACCGGGCCGGCGACTATCTACGTCCGGAGTCTCGACTCGGTTACCAAATCGCCCCTAGCGTTGCCCGCGGACAGCGCCTACCAGCCGCGGTGGTGGGTCGACCCGTCGTCGCTCGATACCTTCATTATTTATACCGGTTCAACGGTCGATAACACCGCGTCGCAGTGGCCCTTGACAGGGACCTCTATGCAGCAGATGGCGGGAGGCCGTCCCGTGGGCGCCGCCCAGCTTCTTATTTCAAACGGCAGTTTCCATGACGGCAGGTCGCGCAACGGCCACTATCTGGTCACCGGGTACCGGAGCCTCCTCATGCGTGCGGTATCGGGGCAATCGGGCGGCGCGAACCGCCAGCTTTTCACGGCGCCTTTTAACGGAAAGGATTCGAGCGGATCCACGCAGGTGTGCAACGTCTCGATGTCCCCCGATA
>CAZYYB010000086.1:0-13816 GCA_964651515.1 uncultured Fibrobacteraceae bacterium | reverse complement strand
TTTATGATCAAAAACGTGCATTTCGTGATGGTTTTGAAAGCAAAAGGATGAAGTACGAGGGAACAGGGATGAAGGGTGAGGACGGCAAAATGGGTAACCCGCAAGGTGGTTTTCCCCCACCGGCAGCACTTGTCTACCGGCAATATCTCCCCGCCATCTCCTCCGCCATCGCATTTCCCAACGCCGCCGCCCGCCGCCACCCCCTGCAGGCGCTCTCGGTATCCCCGACAAATGCCGAAAGGATCCCGCGATTCAGGAGGCAGGCCGGGAAATCCGGCTCCAGCCGGAGGGCGGCATCCATATCGCGGATGGCGCCCGAAACGTCACCCGCTTCGGACCGGAGGCTTGCGCGATTGTTCAGCGCAAAGGCGGAGTGCGGATTCGTGCGGATCGCCTGGTTGTAAAAGGCGGCCGGGTCGGCGAAGAAGGCGTCCTGCCGGTTGGCAAGCAGGCAGAGCAGGGCGACCATGCAGGCGCCCGCCGCCGCGACACCCCTCCTGGAAGTGCGTCCGCCGGTTTCGGGGACCGCTTCGAGCAGCACGATGAGAAGGCCGACCATTGGCAGATAGGAGCGATGGTTGAGATAGGTGAAGGCGTGCGCACCGAGCAACTGCCGGTACATCATGCCCGGAAGGAGCAGCGCAACGAACCAGAGCGTGCCGAAGAGCGCGAGCGGACGGCCGGGCCGCCCCCGGGCGACGAGCGCGGCGGCGATGAGGAGGGCGGCAGCCAGGCCGGCGACGGTTGGCGCTGCCGTGAACGAGGGCATGACCGGGATGTCGAAGGGGAAAAAAAACCAGGTGAGCGTTTCGGGCAGCGTCCGGATATTATCGAGGAGCGGCACCAGGCCGAAGACGTCGCCGCCGGGAGTGCCGGACATCGCTTCCCGGCGCAGAGCCGCATAGGCGAGGCAGACGGCGATCCATGACGCCCCGAGGAGGAGGTTCCGCGGCTGTACCGCCTTTTTCCGGTCGAATAGCGCCATGTAAGCAATGAAAAGAAACGGCAGGACGATCGCGTTTTCCTTTGCCAATAGTGCCGGGAGCAGTGCCGCCGTCGCCAGGGCGCCGTCGCGGAGCCGCCCGGTTTGCCGGTAGTGCACCAGCGCGGTAAAGGAGAGCGTGCCGAAGAGCCCGAGCAGCAGATCGCCGCGGCCGGGGATCCACGCGACCGCCTGCGCGAACATCGGATGCACCGCAAAGAGCAGCGCGGCGACAAGTGAGCGCCGCCGTCCGAACCCGAGGAGCACGAAGAGGCGCAGGAGGCAGCAGGCGGTGAGGGCATGGATGAGAAGGTTGGTCAGGTGGTACCGTGCCGGACCACCGGACCATGCGGCATCGGCCATGAAGGAGAGCGATTGCAGCGGCCGGTAGAAGTCCTGCCCCCGGCGTTCCATGAAGGCGTTGCTCAAAAGGGCGTCGGAAAGCCGGTGCGGCCCGCCCGAAAAGATGCCGAGAATTTTGTCGTCGTCGAATGCGGTGACGCCGAAGTGCAGCGAGGAGCCGAAAGCGACAAACGCGGCAACGATGACCATGCCGTACGAAAGCGCCGCCGGAAACGGGCGGGGGCCGACCGTACCTTTCGCGGCTTTTCCCGCTCCAACGACCGGCCTTGTCCGATCCGTTTTTTTCATGGTCTCCTGCGCCCGGCAGCCGGGCGGCCCTACCGGCAATATTGCCGGAGAAAGCCCTCGACGCGGGGGTTGCCGAGCTCTTCGGCCCTTCGCCAGAGCGCGCAGGCGCCCTCCCGGTCGTTCCGGCGGAGCTTGATGCGCCCGAGATTGAGCATGGCCTCGGAAAAGAGCGGATCGAGATCGATTGCCTTCTGGAAATCGGCCGCGGCACGATCGAAATCGCCCTTGTCGCCCAGAAGCGCCCCGCGATTGTTGTACGAACCGGCGAAGCGGGGATCGAGCCGGATGGAATTGTCGTAATCGGCGAGGGCGCCCGCCGCATCGCCGGTCATCGCCTTCCACCTGCCGAGGTTGCTGAATCCAAGCGCATAGGTGGAGTCGAGCCGTACGGCCCGGGTCAGGTCGTGGATCGCCGCGGCATAGTCGCCGAGCAGGCCTTTACTGTTGCCGCGGTTGTTGTATGCCATCGAATAGTCGGGAAAGAGGCGGATGGCGGCGTCGAAGTCCGCGATCGACCCCTGCAGGTCGCCGCCGTCGGACCGAAGCTTGCCGCGATTATTCAGGGCAAGCGCCGACGCCGGGTTCGTCCGGATGGCCTGGTTATAGAAGGCGGGGGGATCGGCGAAGTAGCCGGTCTGCCGCCAGAGGAGGATGGCGGCAAAGAGCGTCACGGCCGTTGCACCGGCAGCAAAGGCCGCTCGCGGCCGGCAATACCACCCGGCCGGAATCGCCTCCGCCAGAAGCAGGAGTATGCCGACCAGCGGCAGATAGGAGCGGTGATTGAGGTAATCGTAGGCATGGCTGCCGAGCTCGTGACAGTACATCATGCCCGGAACCGACAAGGCGATAAACCAGAGAGTGCCGAACAGCACCATCGGCCTGCCGAGTTTTCGCTGCACTCCGAGCGCCAGCGCCAGCGCAGCGGCCGCCGTGCAGCCCAGAAGCGTCGCGGAGAGGGAAAACGCGGGCATGACCGGAATGTCGTAGCCCGCGAAAAAGCCGCCGAGGGTTTCCGGCAGGACACGAAGGTTGCCGAGGAACGGCCCAAGGCCGAAGATGCTCCTTCCGGGCAACCCGCTCATGGCGCGGTGTCGGAGCATGAGGTAAACAAAACAGCCGACGACCCAGATGACCGGCAGAAGCATCGTGCGCCGGGAGAGGGCTTTTTTCCCTTCGCGAAGCAGGAGGAAAACCGCAAAGAGCAGGGGGAGAAGGACCGCGTTCTCCTTCGCGAGCAGGGCCAGGAAAAAGGCGGCGCCGTGCAGGGACAGAAATCGATAGTTACCGGTAACGCGGAATTGTACCAGAAACAGCAGTGAAAGGATACCGAACAGGCCGAGCAGGAGATCGCCCTGGCCGGGCACCCAGGCAACCGCCTGCGCAAGCTGCGGGTTAAGGGCGAAAAATGCCGCGGCAAAAAAGGAGAGCAATCGATCGTAGCCCAGAAGAAGAAAAAGCCAGAGCAGGCTGCAGGCCGCCAGGCAGTGAACGATAGTGTTGGTAATATGGTAGGCTCGCGGAAGAGCCCCGGACGCGGCCGCATCGAGGATGAAGAGCGTCGATTGCAGCGGCCGGTAAAAATCGTTCCCCTTATGGATCATGAACGCATTGCTGGAGAAGGCATCGAGGAGACGATAGTGATGTCCGGCGAAAGAGCCGATCAGGGTATCGTCGTCGAGCCCGGTGACCGCGAATTGTTCGGTACGTCCGTAGAGGGTTATGCAGGCCAGAATGAGCAGCAGATAAGGGGAGAGAGCGGAAAGCGGCGATTTCCGCGGGGAGGCTTTGGGGACCGGCGGCAGAGGGGGGTGTTTTCTTTTCGGGCGTTTGTTCATAAGCTCCTTAAAAATGCCGGCCCGCGATGCTCGCAGACCCGCCGGGAATTTTTGTAAAAATAGCAGTCCCCGGTGAATGCATTCAAGTAACCCCCGCTGCCCTGCAACTCTTTGATGTTTCGACTGCGCCGAGTATTTTTTACCATGGAATCGGTTCGGTTTTCTATTGCCCGTGGGCCTATTTTGTACTATATTATTATACATACCCCATCGAAGGGGGCGGGGATAGTTGTTGCAGAGAGGCAATAGCCGGAAGGCTATCGTCAACGTAACGTCAACAATTTTCAAATCGCATACAGTACTACGGGAGGACGGGGAACATGGCTTACCGGCGGAGGGGGAGTTTTGCTGTGCTGTTTTTTCTTGCTTTGGCATTGAATACGGCGGCCGAGGATTACAATACCTGGGCCTATCATCAGGCAATGATACTGAACACCGGCACCACGGGCGCAAATGTCACCGGCACCGTCCTGAAGTTTCCCGTCCTGGTGCGGCTTACCTCCGCCAATTTCTCCGCCGGGTTCGGTCTGGCCGCGGCCGGCGGAGCCGACATCCGGTTTTCCCGGTCAAATTACGCCGACCAGCTCCCCTACCAGATCCAGCGCTGGAACGCGACGAATAAGGTTGCCGAAATATGGGTCCTGGTGGACACGATTCTCGGGAGCACGACGACCCAGTCGATCGTGATGCATTACGGCAGCAGCGGTGCGACGAGCCTGTCGAGCGGATCGGCGGTTTTCAGCCCGAGCAACGGATTTCTTGCGGTCTGGCACCTTTCGGATTTGACCGATGCAACCGGTAACACCGGCAACACGCTCACCAACAATGGCGGCGCCGCAAAAACCCCGGGAATTATCGATACCGGTTATATTTTCAATGGAACCTCGCAATACCTATCCGTCGCAAACCTGCAGGGCACGCCGAAAGCCGTTACCATGTCATGCTGGGCGAATGTCGCCGGTACCGCCGACGAGGAAATGGTGTCGCTCGGCAATTCTGCGGTGCTCCGGGGCTCAAACAGCGGCAACACCGAAGTTCTTGTGTATAATCCTACCCCTGCCTCTACAAAATGGCCGGGGCTGAAAACCACCTCGACGCTCTCCGGCAAGGGATGGACCTACGTGACCGGCGTTTTCAATCCTCCCGGCGCATTTCAGGGGTATTACTACAATGGTGCCGTTCCCGGCACCCTGCGGGACACCCTTGGCGGCGGAACGAGTACGTATGCGATCGGCTACTACGGCACCACCGGCGTTACCTCCGCGGTCAATACCACCAACCTGGGCTACAATTCGTACAATAAAATCGATTTCCTCAATGGTTCGCTCAATGAAGTTCGTATCGAGGATTCGGTACGCAGCGCGAACTGGGTAAAGTTGTGTTATGCAAACCAGCAGGCAACCCAGACGCTCGTGATCTTCACGAGCCTCCCTCCCGTGCTCTCCTCGCCCGCCAATGGCGCAACCGGACAGTCGACCTCCTCGACACTTGCCTGGAATAACGTCACCGGAGCAACCTCCTACGCTCTCCAGGTTTCCTCCACCTCGACGTTTACGACCCTGGCCTTTTCGCAATCCGGCATAGTCGCGACTTCGCAGGTGGCAACGGGGCTCGCCAGTCCGGCCACCTATTACTGGCGGGCCAATGCCCTGGTGAACGGGGAAACCACCGCATGGTCGGACGCCTGGAGTTTCAGTACGGCAACTTCCTGCCAGTCGCCGGTCATTACCGCCGAGCCCCAGAATATCGCCGTGGTCATCGGCGTCGACAGCGCGGCATTCTCGGTATCGGCCACCGGAACCGGTCTCTCGTACCAGTGGGAGCAATGTAACGACGGCGGCAACAGCTGGGCTAATGTTTCCACTGCCGCTGGAACCGGGACCCAGTCCTCAACGTTTAAACTACTGCCCACGGCCGCAGATACCACCGGACTGGTGCTTTTTGAGTGCCTTATAACGGGTACCTGCGGAAGCGCTACCAGCACCTCGGCAAAAGTATCCGCATGCCACCGGCCGACCATCACGTCACAGCCGGCAAGCGCCATCAACATTGCGGTAGGTCAGCCGGCGGTGTTTCAGATTATCGCCACCGGCGTTCCGAATATCACCTATGTGTGGGAAAAAAGCCTGAATAACGTCGCCTGGACCCCGGAAACCACCTACACCACGCCGGTCGGGTCGGGTGCGGTCTATGCTTACATCGTCCAACCGGGCGACAGCAAACTCTATTTCCGATGCATCGTCTCCAACGCAACCTGCGGCTCCGGCGATACCAGCGCGGTGGCGACCATGACCGCCTGCGGCGCCCCGATCATCCATGTGCAGCCGGCCAGCCAGGGCGCCGTCGTCGGTCAAACGGCGACATTTTTCCTGAGCGCGGTAGGGACCAGCCCGATGTATCAATGGGAGTATGACAGCACCGGCATCTGGAAAAGCATTCCCAACGCGATCGATACCTTTTACAGCTTTACCGTGCCGGCGAGCGATTCCAGCTCCCCGCCGATCCTGTTCCGCTGTATCGTCTTTACCGGATGTTCGGGCACCAACGATACCACCATCAGTAGTATAGACACTCTTACCATTTATAAGAAGGCCCATGCCTATTTCTCGATGTCCGATTCGGCAGGCCCGGCGCCGGATACGGTGAAGTTTACCGATTCTTCGACGGGAACACTCACCAGCTGGCAGTGGAACTTTGGAAACGGCGTTACCGTTCTGGCGGATTCATCCCATAACGTCCAGAAATATACCTATGGTTCCTCGGGCACCTATCAGGTCACGTTGATCGTTTCCGGACCGGGAGGAACCGACAGCATGACCAAGACCCTCACCGTTTATTCCTCCACCGGCAACCCGGTCCAGCTTAACGGAACATATAAAAACGGCGATTCGGTCGTCCTGACGTACAGTAACTTTGCGGCGTTGCAGTCGCACGTGCCCGCGGTTTCCAAGATAAGGCTCTGGAACCGAAGCGGGGCCATCCCTGCGGCCGCGGACACCGTCGCCGGCGGAGCCGCGACGGTTCTGAAAACGTATACGCTTGCAACATGGCTGGCGCGCGGAACCGTTTATACCGATTCATCCGTCTCCGCAACGCTGCTCGCCAGCGACACCGCTTCCGGTTTTAACACGCAGATTACCTGGAGCGACAGCACGGAAACTCCCCTGAATCCGCTGAACGGCTGCATGGTAACCATGCATTCAACGGTGCAGCCGCCGAACGGTCTGACGCTCGCGGCGGCCTATTCGCCGAACGATACGGTAAAATTCACTATCGCCAATGTGCAGTCGATCAATGCCGCGGTATCGGACTCGGTGTTGCTCTGGTTCGGTCTGGGGGCCGATTCGACTCCCAATTTCACCTCGAGCCAAAACGTGGAGCGGTGGCCTCTCGGCCATGTCGACACCGCAGGCCTTGCCACCTTCTCCTTCGTCCTGCCCGACACCATTTTCAACACATATACCACCAATCTGTATGCGGCCGTGGTCATCAAGGGCATAAACAATGTGCTCAGCAATCCCTCGGTCACCCAGACCCAGGTTGGGCGGCCGGTACCGAACAACCCTGTCATACTCCAGGCGCATGCGCTGTATGCCACGGCCATTCAGGTAATCGATTCCGGTGTCGTTCCGAGCGACAGCATCGATGAAATCCGGATCTTTTATCAGAAGGGAAACCCCATCCCGCTGGTTAATCAGTTCGTCGGGCTCGACAGCCTGGTGTATGCCCCGCCGCGAAACACCGACACCGCCTATATCCACATCCAGCCGAATACGCGGTACTATTTCGGAGCCCAGGTCCATATAAAGGGGGGACTGTGGTCATCGGTGACGCAGTTATCCAGTGCCAACGATTCGACGCCGAGCACCTGTAAAACCTGTGTTAACAATATAACCAACGTGGCGGTTTATAACGGCACCTCCGCTTATTTCGATACCGTTTCCAACCGGCTCATCTTCAACTGGTCCGTCGATACGACCGGCAGCGGGGCCAACCTGAATATGCAGCAGCTGGTGCTCGGCGTTTCCTGCGTTCGTTACAATGCGGCACAGGTTGCCGCGGGTCAGGCCAATCCGGGCATGCAGGCGGATTCGACCATCTTTCAACGGATAAACTTAACGGGAGTACCGGGCCAGTACGGCATATTGGGCATCGATACGATAAGCCTGGGTACCGGACTCGTTTTCGATACCGCCTACAATCTCTACCTGTGGCTGAAGCGGGACACCGATCAGACCTGGGCCTTGCCGACTACTTTCTCGAGCGGCCAGATCTGGACCGGCAACTTTTTCAGGCAGCAGGTAAACTACAGCTTCGAGTCCGTTGCCGGGGGCGATACCACCTACTGGGTGAACCGGAAAATCCGATTCTATGTGCCGCCGTCGACCCAGACCTCGAACTATACCGCGATCCTCCAGAACTATCCGCTGGACTCCGCCCACTCCGCCGGTTTCATAAATGTCGGCCAGCCGTTCTTCTTCAATTCCTGGCAGGCCAGTGCACCTTTCAATATTGGCATGCAGTATCATTTTCCCGACTCCCTGGCAGCGATCGCTTCAAAGTACTCCATCGGCGATGCCCGGATTTACCGGTTCGACAGCCTTTACGGCCGCTGGCAGGTGCAGAGGAGCACCGTCGATGATTCGAGTCGGTATGCCTCCATCGACACGAGCGACCTGAACGCGCCCTTTGCCCTGATGATCGACACGATGCCGCCGAAGGTCGTCGTTCACGGCGGGGGCATGTTGACTACCACAAATGACGGGAGCATCTACGATACCTTAACCGTCACGGACAACGTCGGGAATCTCACCTGGCAATTTGAATGCCGGGCCGGAAATTCTACCTTCACTTTAGGCGACAGCGGCAATCAGAGAGGCTCGACCAATATCGGCAGTTTTACAACGCCGATTTTCATTACCAGGAAAGACCTGCTGGGCAGTTCCAGCGGACTTCAGGCGCTCTTCCAGGTCAATGACGGGCGGAACACGACGGTCCAGGACCTCTCCCCCGCCGTCGTTCTCAACCCCTGCGCGACCATATCGACCGGCGCCCTGCAATGGAGGCCCGCATTGATCGCCGGAGTGCGGGACTCGTTCTCGTCCCAGCACCTGTTCGGGTTTGTCGATTCCGCCAAGCCGACCTACGATATCGATAAAATCCGATTATTCCAGTATTCGGGAGCTGACTGGGAGGAATACGGGTCCAAAGATTCTTCGGCCTTTGAATTCAAAGCCGGGAGACTTTTCTGGGTTAAAACCCTGAACCCGGTGACCTTCCAGTTCGGCACCGGCACGACGCTGCCGCTTTCCGATACCATGACCATTCCGCTGCATGCCAACGGATGGACCGACTTCATGCTGCCCTTTAATTTCGACATGAAAATCGGCGATATCCTGGCAACGAGCCTCGATTCCACGACCACGGTCACCACCCTCGATGCGCTCCAGTTCTATTCGTGGAACCAGAACGGCCCATCCGGCAACTATACCTGTCAGGTCCTCGACACCGCCGGGATCGACAGCGTGATTAATCCGGCCGATACCCTGCATGCCGGTTCCGCCGGGTTTACGGTATATAATCCGGCGAACCGGGCCGTCGTACTCCGTATTCCTCCCATTTCGGCCGCGGTTTCGAGCTTTGCAAGCGGAGTAAGCAAGCAGTCGGCTCAAACCGGCTGGGCGCTGGAAGTGGTACCCAAAACAACGAGCGGTATAGCGCTCAACCCGGTTTACTGCGGACTGATCCCCTCGACCGCCCCGAAAGCAAGCTTTTACCCCGTTCCGCCGTCGCTTGAAGATGTCGGTGTTGCCGTATGCGACGACCAGGCGGGTACGATGCATGGCCGGAAGATGGCTCATGCGCTCAACAACGGCGGCGTTTCCTATCTCCTGAACTTTACAAATAACACTAAAACCGGACAGACGGTCGGCTATCACCTTAAAACAATCGGCAATTTCTCCCCTCTCCTGAAAACGGCGCTGTTCGATCCGGTCACCGGCGTTGTTGCAACGCCGGGCACCAGCGACATTACCGTACCGCTCGATGGGCAGACCAGCTCCTATCGCATGCTGCTTGTCGGCAGTGAAGCATATATCTCTTCGCAGGTGCAGCTGTTCCTCTCGGCCAGGCTTGGATTCGACAAGATTTACCCGAACCCGGTTCGCGGCATCGTGCATCTGTGCTACAGCGTGCCGCTGGCCCAGATCGGCAGCGTCGGTTTCAGGATCTTCGACCTCACCGGCAGGGTCATCTGGAGCAAATCCATTGTTCAGCAATCGATGGACATCGGCGCGAGGGAGTGCCTGTGGGACGGCACCGGCACGAATGGTCGTCGTGTGGCTCCGGGCATCTATATTGCGCAGCTGACAGGATATGGGTTTAAGGGCAACAAGCTGAATTCATACGAGCGGAAGCTTATTGTGCAGCCTTAGCTTTAACTACTTTGAGATCGGGGCAATATTTTTAAAATCATCCCGTAATTCTTATGTAAGTTGAAGTAGGCTTACAAGGCAGTATTTTACTACTTTCTCTCCCCTCCGCCCTCGTCGGGGCATTCGCTCCGACGAGGGTTTTTTCTTCCGTCTCGAAATCCCGGATACGGTCGGTCATCGTACGGTGCAATTATCGGCGTTTGAACCGGAGAGCGGGTTCCGGACTCTCAAAGGTTGCACTATCCTCGCCTAAGCAAGCCCGGATGGATCACACTAAAAAAGCATTCCGAAGGTGCTCGATTTTTCCATTAACAATTGCAATAACGTCAAACCGGCAGGGGCAGGGAAGAAGATGGTTTTTGATCATATAATACTGGGCGACGCGCGCCAGGGTTCGTTGCTTTCCGCGATCGACCCAGAAAAACGGGTGGCCGAAAGAGGTTGACCGGGTGGATTTCACCTCGACGAAGACGAGCGTATTGTCTTTATCACGGGCAATACAATCAATTTCGCCGATATGGATCTGAAAGTTTCGTGAAAGAACCGTATACCCATTCTTTTCAAGGTATGCGGCGGTCTCGTCTTCCGCCGCGGCGCCCTTGGCCCTGCTGCTTTGCTTTTCGTTATCCTTCCCATCGTCCGGAGGGGGATTCGGTGAGCAGGGAGGCAAGTCGGGCACGATTGATCCTCAGCGCCAATGATAGACAAAAAGATGGACGAGGAATGCCGCGCCGAGGAGGACAAAAAGAATCAGCGACAGCCATTGGCTTTTGATCATTTCGAACCACCCGCGACCGGTAACGGGCAGATGACCCGAACTGTGGCGTCGGTCGACGATACGCCGTTCCGTAGGCCGGGCCGATGCCGGCTGCACCTCCGGGTCGTTTCCCGGCATTCCGATGCCGGGGATGATATCGGCACGCTCATCCGGATCGACCGAGTCGAGGTGGTCCAGCATCTCCTCAATCGATTGATAGCGGTCTTCACGCTCCTTCTTGAGAGCCTTCAGCACGATCAATTCAAGCCGCTTAGGCGTATCGCGCCGCTTCTGGGAAGGAAGAACAGGTTGGTCATGCACCTGTTTATAGGCGACCGCCATGGCATCTCCTCCGGTAAACGGAAGCTGCCGGGTCAGCATTTCGTACATAACGATGCCGAGCGAATAGATATCGGTCTGGTGGTCGATTTTCTTTCCGAGTGCCTGCTCGGGCGACATATACTCAGGCGTTCCCAGGGTAAAACCGGTCATGGTGATATTCGTACCGGAATAGATTTTGGCTATTCCGAAATCGCTCAACTTTGCAATTTTGTTTCGATCGATAAGAATATTCTGCGGTTTGATGTCACGATGAATGACGTTGTGGTGATGCGCATAGAGCAGCCCGCGACTGATCTGGCGAGAAAAATCGATGACCGCACTGATCGGCACCTCCCGGTGGCCCTCGATCAGCTGGGAAAGGTCCATGCCGTCAACGAATTGCATGGCAAAAAAGCGATAGCCTTCCTCTTCACCGTATTCATAGATACTGACGATATTCTGGTGCTGCAGAAGGGATATGGCCCGGGCTTCTATTTCGAACCTTTTTGCGAACTCCTCATCTCTTACGAAATGGGGAGGCAACACCTTTAAGGCGACAATCCGATTAAGCGGGTTCTGGATTGCCTTGTAGATGTCGCCCATTCCGCCCCTGCCGAGTCGTCCAAGGATTTTATAATTGCCGATGCTGTCCGGAATTTTATCGACATTTTTTTTATTGAGCATAGATAGTCACCGGTGAAATACTCGATGGTTCCCGGCTGAAGTACAGCTCAGGGACAAAAAACCCGCTGCAATCCGCAGAATAATCATAAAAGCAATGATCGAACCAGTCCAATGGCAGCCGACCTGGCATTTGCCAGGTTATCATTGACAATGGTATACTCATACTTTCCGTTCTTTTCGGCGAACTCTATTTCGGTCCGTGCATTTGCCAGACGCAGCCGAATAGTCGCTTCGTCATCGGTTTGTCTGGCCCGAAGTCGCCGTTCGAGCTCTTGAAGACTGGGCGGCAGAATAAGAATGCCGATCGCTTCGGGATAGATCTCGTCGAACTTTTTCTTGCCATAGACATCTATATCCATAATGATCGGCAACCCTGCATTTATCGTACCATTGACAAGGCTTTTCGGCGTCCCATAGTAATGGCCGTGAACGCAGGCCCATTCGGCAAATTCATCGCGTTCGAGCCGGCTGCGAAACTCCGCGTCAGACAGGAAAATATAGTGCCGACCATTTATTTCGCCTTCGCGGGGCGGACGAGTGGTCGCACTGATTGAGTACACCATCTCCGGTATTGCCTGCCGAACGCCATCGATAAGCGTTGTTTTGCCCGCCCCGGACGGCGCGGAAAAAACAAATATTCTGCCCCTGGACATATTCGCTCTTTCACAGCCCTTCAATTTTGCGCGGCTGAAAAAACAGCTTTGTAGTGCGCTCGCTATGCCTGTTCACCTTGCAGGGCACCTTCGGCGGAATCCATAGCCGAAAGGCGCCGTTTGCCGAGGCTTTCCTTCGCAAGCTGCTCATTTTTCAGTTCATACTCTTTCCCCATAAAATATTCCAGCCTCGTCAGCTGATTGATAATAGTATTCAATGTCCGTGCAATAACCAGGAAAAAAATGAATACGATGATGAAGGTACCGCCCGCAAGGATGAGATAAACGATCATGAACCCTCCCCTGAAGAGGCGTAGGTGCAGCTGCTGTGCTGTGGGGGGAAGACACGCCCTGAAATTCAACCTTAAAAATAAATGCTGCCCTGTCGACGGGTACTCCCCGCCGAACACAGCTGCATCTTGACCGCCTATCCGGCGATATGGTATTTTATTACGTTGAATAGTGATGTCACAGCATACGAGAGAGGCGTATTCTTATGAAAGAGAAAATCCATCCCCGGTACGCACGAGCAACTTTTACCTGCTCATGCGGTAATGTCATTGAAACTCGTGCGACCATTACCAGCCAGCATATCGACATCTGCAATGAGTGCCACCCATTTTATACGGGGAAGCAGAAGCTGATCGATACTGCCGGAAGAGTCGAGCGGTTCAAGAAACGTTACGCAAGTCTTACCAAAGAGTCATAGCGCCCTTCCCCCCGAAAGACAGGGAGCCTCAGGGCTCTCTGTCTTTTTTTTATCTTTGAAAGAGAGCCTATGAAAAAATATGCCGCCATCCTGCTCTTCCCCGTGGTCGCCTTCCGCATTTTTGCAAAAGCAAAGAAAGTCGGGGGCCAGGCAATCATCGAGGGAGTCATGATGCGTCACCGGCAAAATGTTTCCTGGGCGGTCAGGAAACAGAGCGGGGAGATCGTGGTCGAGCGGTTTCCCTTTCAATCCGTAGCGGTAAAAAGTCATTTCTGGCGCGCGCCGATCGCCCGGGGCGCAGCAAACCTGTATGAATCGATGGTACTCGGCTACAAGGCGCTTTCGCGCTCCGCGGAGATCGCCATCGAAGAGGAACGCACCGACCGGGGAGAAGCTACCGATCCCGCAGAGCGGAAGCTCGGCGATTCGGTCATATCCGTTATAAGCCTGATCGGCTCCCTCCTCGTGGGCGTCGGGCTTTTCATGTACCTCCCGATGTGGATCCTCTCCCACTACGTCCCCCGCAATTCGGCGCTGGAATTCAATTTTTTCGCCGGATCCATCAGGATCGCCCTCTTTCTTGCCTATCTGCTTGTTATCAGCAGGTGGAAGGATATGCGGAGAGTTTTTGAATATCACGGTGCCGAACACAAGGCAATTTTCACCTACGAAGACGATAGGGAATTGACGGTCGAAAATATGCGGCCCTATACCACCCTGCATCCCCGGTGCGGAACGAGTTTTCTCCTTCTTGTCGCACTCATCTGCATCCTGCTTTTTTCGATTGTCG
>CAZYYB010000085.1:0-13822 GCA_964651515.1 uncultured Fibrobacteraceae bacterium | reverse complement strand
CATATCGCATATATTCTGCACCTGCACTATCTGCATAAAACATTCCATAGTAACTATCGATTGAAAATGTTGAAAAAAATCCAAGGTTCCACCCGCCACTATTCGCATAGTTGAAATACCATAGCGAAATCGAGAAAATATTTGGAGGAATAAATGAGGTCGAAATACTATTGCTCACACCATCAAAATAATAGGCCGCATTACTATTGCCGAATCTATCCTGTGTCAAAGTGGCCCCATTTACTGTCCCATTATTTCCATTGCCGCTCTCATCATTCGCATTCCCATTAAAAGGATAATAGGCAACCAATCCATTAATTGGAATTGGATTCGCAGTTGTGGAAAAATCCCATACCTCCGACCAGGCACTCGTTCCACCCGCATTCTGGGCATTTACGTGCCAAAAATAGATCTGTCTTAGTGCTAATGGCCCAACAGGCAAAGAGTCTCCGACGCAATCAGGATTATCGATAACCGTATTTAAAAAAGATTGATCGGTCGATAGCTGAAGATGATAGGTGGTTGCTCTTGCCACAGAACTCCAACTTAATGCAGGACAAAATGACACATTCGTGGAAACGTTTGTCGGGGAAACCAAAGTCGGCACTACCGGAGTCAGCGGGATTGTTGAAAAACCATCTAAGGCCGACCAGGCACTCGTATTGTTTCCCGCAATCACATTCACCCGCCAATAATAGGAAATGCTATTAGATAATGGTCCGATTGTTTGAAAAGTATCATTCAGCCCTGTTGCGAAATAAATGGTTGTGCCGAACGATTGGCTTGTAGATACCTGGAAGCTATATTGGACGGACCCATTTACAGAATTCCACACCAGGCTGGTATTCAAGGGTTGATTAGTTGCACCGAATTGCGGAGAAGCCGGTGTCGGAGCCAGTAGAAGCGTAGAGAAGCTCCATATACTTGACCAAACACTTGTTTGTGAATTGTTTTCGCACCTGACTCTCCAATAATAAACGGTATTCGTCAAAAGATTCTCGAAACTTTCGGAATCATTAAGCGACAAGGAATCCTCCGTCCCAACATTAGAAAATGTACTGCTTAAGGACATCTGTACCTCATACAAAAGAGCTTCGGGCACTGGTGTCCATTTCAATTCCACAGCAATTGGTTGGCCGCTCGCGCCATTCACCGGGGAAAATTGCATCGGCGATAGTAATGCAGGGTTAGCAAGGCTGCTGGGGTTGCTACTTTTTGAGCATGCAAGAAATATTCCCATCAATTCGACAATCAAAATTGTGGCCACTTGCCTTGAAAGCATGCCGAGCCCCCCTCCAGCTGACACGGAGAAACTTATAGGAAATGTGATTTTTGAGCCTTCGAGTCTTCGAGAGCATTACAATACTTTACAAGGACTGAGATCGACACCGTTTCCTGTCCTGCTATTTTCGTCAAAGACCTTGTGCTTTAACAATATACCAATTCTGAACAGTTCCTGTCAAATTTGAAAAAAAGTATACAGCTGGTTGGCAGGGTGGAGCGATCGCTGGCAATGACCCTTTCAGAAGATGCTAAGAGCGGGGCTTGCCCCGAGACAGCCTCTCCCTGCCAGGAAGCAGCGGTCTTACTCAACTTCTCCAGTTTGAAAAAATAGTTCTTTGAATATCAGCGAGTTACACGGTTGGCACGGACGTAGTGCCACACTTTTCATGCCTCGCGCAGGACCGGAGGAAGTGCGATTCCCGCAGCCTGGAACACCTTTCCTGCGACTCCTGATGCTTCAGTTCTGATGATGAAGTTTTTGCCGTCGTGAGTGACTGCTACTTCGCTTATTGCATCAACGTCACGTATCATATCCGCCCACTCCAGATTCCAGCCACGGACAGCCAGATTGTGGCACACAACGTAACGATGCTTGCCGACGTTCACTTCTTTGACCTTTAACGGTGCCTTGTCCTTTGCCTTCGAATGCTCCGGGAAAACCTCCGTAAACCTGCCGCCGCGCAACCACACATCATCCTTTACTTCATTATTCCGGTGCATTCGCACACACAGAATGTATTCCCAATTCATCTGCTCAATTTGCTGGACCGTATCCTCGCTGATCATGCCGCGGTCGGCAACCATACAGATCCTTTCGATGCCGAAGCGGCTCTTCAGCCGCTGTACCACCGGTATCAGGGTGGTAACGTCAGTAGTGTTCCCAGGCACGATTTCCGAACAGATCGGGTTCCCGTCATTGTCAAGAATGACGGCAACGACGACTTGCTTCGGGTCGGGACGATGGTCTTTCGAATGGCCGAACTGTCCTATATGTACTCCACCTTCTCCCTCGAAGTACAACGATATTGTGTCGAAAAAAACCATGCTCAGATCGCTGAACAAGTTCCGCCTCAGACTGAAGAGCTGCTCTTCTATATCATCTTTGATCCGACGCGGTGTATGCGCCAAGCGTCACGCTATGCACCGGCGTTTCTCCGAGGTTCGTTGAGCCCATCTGGAACGTCCCCGCCGGAATGCTTATCATTTTTATTCCATCTAATGCGTTAGGACCGGTCGGACTGCCTTTCCTGCCGCATCCCCCAATAAACGAAGAAGCGGCCACCCCGCAAATAAAAAGACCTTATTTTATGGGAAAAACCCATTTTTTCATCGCAAACCTCCCCGTAAGATTACTCGTAGCACCGGGAGACTACCATATATCAGTTGCAATAAAATACATGTCGAAAGGCCGGAAGATGCTAAAAAAAGCGAGGAGGAAGGAATAAACTTCCCAGCTTGGATTATGGATTGCTACAAGCAGGACACCTGCCCTAGATGGCGTCACGAACGCCTGCGGTCGCCGTGCCAACTGAATGGATGCTTTTTGACCAAATCTAAGAATCTTTTAATACTTGGCGCCAAATTCTCTATCCAAGGCTTCGACACCAAGGACAATTAAGGTAGTTGTGGCGGATGCGGCGCTCCACACTACGGTGGACCGTTCGAAACGATCCGCCGGCGGGCGGATTTTCTAGTGCGGGAGGACCGGTTCGTTTTTCCACTTTGCCATGGCGATATCCCGGTTCCGCTGCGCCGCCGGGGCGCTGCCCGGATCGAGCTCCATGACCGCGTTAAAATCGTCGATCGCGCGGTCGTAGCGTCCCTGCATTCCATAAACGATACCGCGCCGGTTATACGCATCGACATACCGGGGATTCAGGTCGATGGCAGCGGTCAAGTCGGCCAGCGCCCGGCCGGGAAGCCCGAGATTGCCGTATGCCGATCCGCGATAGTAATATGCCTCGGCGGCAACCGGATCGAGTTTAATGGCTTTATCGAGGTCGGGAATTGCGCCGACGTTGTCGCCCCGCATGAAACCGGCCATGCCCCGCAGGAGCCACGCCTTCTGCATGCCGGGGTCGAGGGCGAGCGCCCGCGAACAATCGTTCCTTGCCCGATCGAACTCCTTGAAGCACTGTATCCAGGCGTACGCCCTGTTTACGTATGCTTCGGGGAAATCCGGCTTGAGCGCCAGGGCCCTGCCGAAATCGAAGAACGAGGTGTCGCAGGAACCGGACATCCCGTTGGCGATCCCGAGCGTGTTCCATGCGTCCGGAGCGTCCGGGCCGAGCCTGACCGCCTCCCGTAAATCGGCAAGGGCCGGCTCGACCCGGCCCAGGCAGGCACAGTAGACATACCCCCGGCCGAACCAGCCGCCCGCATCGTCGGGCTTCAGGGCTATTTCCCTGCCAAAGTCCGCCAGCGCGGCGTCGTACTCTCCGGCATCCCGGTAGGCGCCGCCCCGGCCGTTGTAGGCCTGCGGAGCGGCGGGTTCGTGCAGGACGATGGAATTCCAGAGTGTCAGGCTGTTTTTCCATACGGCGCAGCGCTGCCGGGTGAGGCAGGAGAGCGCGGCGATCGAGACCGCCATGAGAATGTAAAGAACGCCCCGCATCGCCCGGTTGTTTTTGAATTTAACGTCGGTCAGAAATGCCAGGGCCGCGGAGACGAGGAAGCAGATGCCGACAATCGGCACGTAGGTGTAGCGGTCCGCCACGAGCACCATCCCCCCTGAATTGACGATCTGAAGCACCGGCAGCAGGGTGACAAAAAAGAACAGTGCGCCGAACGCCGGCTTCCTCGAACCGCGGCGGCGGCGGAAAACGACTGCTGCCGGGCCGGCGATGCCGATCAGCGAGAGACCCATGCGCAGGGTGAGGCCCGCATCGGCGGCCTGCGGCAGGTAGTAGGAAGCGCAGAGGCGGACGGGGACGATCGTTTTGACCAGGTAAAACATCATCGCATACGTCGGCAGGAGCAGGCGCCCGGCTATCGGGTAGCCGGCATAACTCCTGATAAAACCCTGCGCCCCGAGGAGGGCCACGACCGCAAACACGGCCGAAAGTGCGAAAAACGGGATCTTCTCGATAAGCGCTTTCCGGTCGATGTTCCTGCCGGAAAGGTAATCCACGAGCAGGAGCACGAGCGGCTGGCTGACCGACATGCTTTTGGACAGAAGCGAAACAAGAAAAGACCCGAGGCAGAGGAGGTAGGCGGTTCGCCGTCCCCGTTTGCGGTACGAGAGATAGAGGAGCAGCGAAGCCAGGTAGAAGCAGGCTGAAAGCAGCTCCTTGCGCTCGGCGATCCAGGCGACCGGCTCGACCCGCAGCGGGTGCACCGCGAAGAGGAGCGCGCCGATGAGCGCTGCGGCATAGTTCCCTCCGAGCCCGTACAGGAGCGCGAAGACCAGCAGGGCGTTGACAATATGCAGCAGCAGGTTCGTGCGGTGAAAGGCTGCCGGATCGAGCCCGAAGAGGCGATACTCGGCCATGTAGGTCAGCATGGTGACCGGCAGATAGTGACAGAGGCAGGTGGAGGAAAAAATCTTCGCCAGGTGAGCGGGCGTAAAACCGCGCACGGCGAGGTTATCCGTGACGTAGGCGGGATCGTCGCGATTGACGAATCCGTTTGAGAGCGACGGCAGGAAGGCGGTGAACGTAACGGCCGCAATGAGCAGACAGCCGATGGTGAATGCATGGCGGCGGAGGAGGGGTTGTTGTCTGTCGGCTGCGGAGGTCACCGGTAGTCCTCTATTAACGTGCGAACTGAAAGGGCGACCGGCGGGTCGTCCGGGTCATTCCCTGTGTTTTCTCCCAAAGGCGGGCGGTGCGGGAGTGCCGCTATGTAATCCCGAACGCCTCTCCCGCTATCTTCTCAAGCTCCTGTGTCCCTTTCGCCCTGAATATCCGGTCGCGGAAAATCGCGGCATGGTGCGATCCCTTGAGGTACCACGCCGTGTGCTTGCGCATCTCGCGGGTCGCCGGGAATTCGCCGTACTTTTCGCGGTAACGGGCGATATGGGCCAGGAGTTCCCCTCCGCGTTCCGCAGGCGTGGGGAGCGGTACCGGCTCGCCCCGCAGTGCCGCCTTGATCTGGCCGAAGATCCAGGGATTGCCCACCGCGCCCCGGCCGACCATGAGCCCGTCGCATCCGGTTTCGCGGACCATGCGGAGCGCATCCGCGGCGGACCGGATATCGCCATTCCCGATTACGGGAATCGAAACGGCTTTTTTCACCAGAAGAATCCTTTCAAGAATTGCCTCACCCGTGTAGCGCATGCTCTTCGAACGGGCATGGAGCATGACGACGCGCGCGCCGCACGCCTCGGCGATGCGGGCGAACTCCTCGTCGACCCACTCTCCGGTAGTCCAGCCGGAGCGGATTTTGACCGTGAGCGGGATAGTCGTCGCCCTGGCCATTGCGGTAACGATCGCCTCGAAGAGCCGGGGGTCCTTCAGAAGCGCGGCGCCGCCGTTTCGTGAAACCACCTTGGGGACCGGGCACCCCGCATTCAGGTTGATAAAATCGGGCCGGAACAGCGATTCAACCATGGCGGCGGCTGCGGCAAGCCTCGCGGGATCCGCCCCGAAGAGCTGAATGCCGATCGGCCTTTCGGAGGGATCGAAAGAGCAGAGCCGCAGGGTCTGCTTGCCGCCCCGCAGGATCCCTTCGGCACTCACCATCTCGCTGACAACGGCATCGGCTCCATGCTTTTTTCCGAGACGACGGAAGATGGTCTCGCTGATTCCTGCAAGCGGCGCCAGGTAGAGCGCGGTTTCCTGAACATTCATGCCCGGAAAAATACATCACCAGGCGGCATCCAACCCTTGCGCCGCAGGCAGGGTCGGCATATATTTTGCAATAACTTGCATATGCAAAACAGGCCACCGGCGCAGGACGAAAAGTGAGGAATCATGAAATTTTTTGAGAATGTTTCGTTTTCTAAAGCCCCGCTCGTCCTGGCTGCATGGCCGGGGATGGGAAACGTGGGACTCATCACCATCGATTTTCTGCGCCGGAAAATGGACGGCCGCCCCTTTGCCGATATCGATATGCGGCCGTTTTTCTTCCCGGATTCCATCATGGTGAAGGACGGGATCGCACAGTTTCCCGACCTTCCCACCAGCCGGTTTTTCTATACGCATGACCCGGATTGCATCATCTTCGAGAGCGATGCGCAGGTCGGCGGCCGCGAAGGGCTGGTCATCATCAAGATGTTTTTCGATGTGATCAGCCGCTTTGAAGTCGAGCGGATTTTTACCTTTGCGGCGTTCGCCCAGCCGATGTCCTACCGCAACCCCTCGCAGGTGCTCATCACCTGCAACGGCGAAACGCTCCTCACCCGGATAAAAGATCTGGGCGTGGTACCCATGCCCGACGGCTTCATCGCCGGCCTGAACGGGCTGCTCCTGGGAGAGGCGTCCGCGCGCCACATCGAGGCAGGCTGCCTGCTCAGCACCATCCCGAGCTATGCCATGAATTTCGCCTACCCGAAGGCTTCGCTCGAACTGATCCGTACCATCTCCCGGCTCAACACCTTTTCCGTGGATACCGGCGAGCTCGAAGAGAGCGTCGACGAGATGGACCAGCAGCTTGCCATGATCGAGGAGCGCATCCGGGAGTTTTTCCCCTCCGTGAACAAGGACGACGACGAGGAGATGGCCACCATCGAGGAGGAGAAGGTGCCCCACTACGTCATGGAAAAAATCGAACGGCTCTTCCTCGATGCGCGTCGCGACCGGACCCGTGCCCCGGAACTGAAGAAAGAGCTCGACCGGTGGAACCTGTTCGAGCTGTACGAAGACCGCTTCCTGGATCTCTTCGAGGATGACAAATGGGATAGAAAAAAGTGACGGGGATTTGTTGGTTTTCCCGTGTTTTTTCTACCTTATGTGAGCGTTGCGAGAGTGGAAGAGCGCTTGCAGAAGGCAAGCATCGCCTTCCACTCTCGCTGGAAAGGGTGCGTCGGAGACGCGTTTCGCGGCTCCGACCAGGGGAAACCGCGTAGCGGTGTCCCCACCTGAATTTGACTTTCTCCCTCCTCCGCCATCCCCCATCCCCCCTCCGTGTATTTTTATTATTAACTAAATCATGGACATCCAGCCCTTTTCAAAACAATGGCATTCCCCCTTCCTCCCTGCCGTAGAGCAGTGGATGCGGAAGGGGCCGCGGCGGGCGCTCGTCAAAGGGCTTGCCGGCTCGGCCGACGGCATGCTCATCAGCGATCTCTTCGCCGCTTCGAACCGCCCGGTGCTGGCCATCGCGGAGAGCGCAAAGAGGGCGGAAACGCTCTGCGACGAGTGCCGGACCTTTCTGGGCGACGAGGCGGTGGAGTTCTTTCCGTCGCGCGATGCGGTGCCCTACAACATGAAATCCCCCTTCGGACCGACCACCGAGGCGCGTTTTCGCGTGCTTGCGCGGCTTCTGGAAGGGGAGCGCATCGTCATCGTCGCGCCCGCGGCGGTACTCACCCAGAAAATCCCGCCGCCGAAGACCCTCTTCAACCGGATCATCCGCCTCAGGCCCGGCGACGAGGTCGCCATCGACACGCTTGCGCGGTGGCTCACCGAGATCGGCTTTCATCGGGAAACACAGGTCGCGAATCTGGGCGCCTTCGCGATCCGCGGCGGGATCGTCGATATCTACCCCTTTCTCACGGAGAATCCGCTGCGCCTCGAATACTGGGGCGATTCAATCGATTCGATCCGGGAATTCGATGTGTTCACCCAGAAATCGCTCGCATCGAGAACGGCCGCCGAACTGTTTCCCATGCGGGAGTTCTGCTTTTCGGAAACCGACGTCGCGGCCGCACTCATCGCCATGGACGATCACGCCCCGGAGGTCGGCGGCGAACCGCTCACGGTCGGCCGCTTCGAGCATCAGTGGAAGGGAGTGGCCGATCCCGAAGGGATCGAATGGTTCCTGCACTGGTTCGATACGCCCGTCGCCTCATTTCTCGACTACCTCGCCCGGGAAACGATTGTCGTATGGGATGACTTCCTCGGACCGGCGAGGCGGCTCGAAGAAACTGCGGAGAACTACCAGCGGCATATTTCGAGGGTTCCTGAGTTGCTTGCGCCCTTTGTCTCGAAACCACGCGACCTCCTCCACGGGGAAGGGATCATCCGGGAGCACCTTCACGGCTTCGATACCGTCTACTGCGATACGCTGGATGCGCCGCCGGACTGCCTGCCCCTCCCGTGTGTCGTCACCGCGCAACCCGAGTTTACGCGGGAGCTCGCGCCGCTCGTGGCGGCGCTTACCGCCCGCAACGCGGAGGGATTCCGGTGCGTGCTGCTCTCGCCGAACATCGGCCATGCCGAGCGGATGCAGGAGCTCCTGGGCGACGAATGTCCCTTTGTCGAGATCGCACTCGGCTTCCTGAGCCATGGTTTCGCCGTCGCCGCGGGGCGTCTCCTGCTCTTCTCCGAAAACCAGATCATGGGCGGCGGGGAACGGCCGGTACGGATCAGGAAGCGGAAGGCATCGATCCCCATCACCGGCTTCGATGCGCTTTCGCCGCAGGATTACGTGGTGCACGAGGATCACGGCATCGCAAAATTCCTCGGCGTCGAACGGGTTCTCGCCGGCGGCACCCACTCCGATTGCATGGTACTGCTCTTCGCCGACAACGCCCGCGTTTATGTCCCGGTCGGGGACTTCCATAAGGTCCAGAAGTACATCGGCAAGGAGTCGGTGGCTCCGGTGCTGTCGAAAATCGGCACCGGGCAATGGGATCGCCTCAAGAGCCGGACGCGCGAATCCCTCAAGGAGATGGCCTCCGAACTCATCGAGCTCTATGCCAAGCGGCAATTCCTCAAGGGCATCGCCTTTACTCCCGATACCCTCTGGCAGAAGGAGTTCGAGGACGCCTTCGTCTATGAGGAGACCGTCGACCAGCTGCGCGCCATCAAAGAGGTCAAGCAGGACATGGAGGAGCCCAAGCCCATGGACCGGCTGGTCTGCGGCGACGTGGGGTTCGGCAAGACGGAGGTGGCGATGCGAGCCGCTTTCAAGGCGGTCATGTCCGGGTACCAGGTGGCGCTCCTGGCGCCCACCACGATCCTCGCCTCGCAGCACTATGCGGTTTTTTCCGAACGCATGGCCTCGTTCCCGGTACGGATCGCCCCCCTGAGCCGCTTCCAGCGCTCGTCCGAACAGAACGCCACGGTGGCGAAGCTCGCCACCGGGGAAATCGACCTTCTGATCGGCACCCACCGCATGCTCTCGGAGGACGTGAAGTTCAAAAACCTCGGGCTCATCATCATCGACGAGGAACAGCGGTTCGGCGTCAAACACAAGGAACGGCTCAAGCAGCTCCGCCATTCGATCGACGTGTTGTCCCTCACCGCAACGCCGATCCCGCGGACGCTCCACATGTCGCTCGTCGGCGCGCGCGACCTCTCCATCATCGCCACCCCGCCGCGGAACCGCCTCCCGGTGGAAACGACGGTGGCGGAGTACCATGAGGACCTCATCAAGGGTGCGATCGAAAACGAGCTGGACCGGGGCGGCCAGATATACTTTGTCAATAACCGGATCAAAAATCTCGACGCCATACGCGATACCATCAACCGTCTCGTACCGGCGGCGCGGGTCGCGAGCGCCCACGGCCAGATGCATGAGAGGGAACTCGAGCTCATCATGAAGGAGTTTGTGGCGGGCAGGTTCGACATCCTGCTGTCGACCGTCATCATCGAGAACGGCCTCGATATTCCAAACGTCAATACCATTCTCATCAACCGGGCCGATACGTTCGGCCTGTCGCAGCTCTACCAGCTTCGCGGCCGCGTGGGCCGTTCCTCGGAACAGGCCTATGCCTTCCTCCTCACGCCGCAATTCCGGGAGATAAAGGAGGATTCTCTTTTGCGGCTGCGCGCACTCGAACAGTATACCGACCTCGGCAGCGGATTTCAAATTGCCATGCGCGATCTCGAGATCCGCGGTGCCGGGAATATTCTCGGCACCCGCCAACATGGCTTCATTGCCGCAGTCGGCTTCGAGCTGTACTGCAGGCTGCTCCAGGACGCGATGCGCGAAATGAACGGCGAAACGCCTCCGCCCGCGCCTCCCGAGGTTAACATCGAGATCGCGGTTGAGGCCTACCTTCCCCCGGAGTACATCGCCGACGGATCGACGCGGATCGAAATCTACCAGGAGCTCTCCGGCATCGCATCGCCCGGTGCGCTCGCGGAGATTGAAAAAAGCCTGGTCGACCGGTTCGGCCCGATCCCCGCAGCGGCGGATTCCCTGCTGGCCCTTGTCCGCATTAAATTCGCGGCGCGATCCCTGGGCATCGGGCGGGTGGCGATGAACGACGCGGGCGGACTCTCGCTCCATTTTGAGGGCGAGGGCGAAGCAATGCGGCAGTCGATCATGGACTTCATGAAGAAGAATCGGCGGCAGTTTGAGGTGACGGCGCAGACCGCTGCCGACCCTCCGCAAACGATCCTGAGAACGAGGCTCGCGGCAACCGAAAAGAGGGAGCGGCTGCTCGAGGTCCTTACGATTCTTGAAGGGAGCGGGTAGGACCGGGCGACCCTGCACCATCGGAGCATTCGCGGGCGACACCGGTGTGTGCGGTCGAATTCTTGTGCAGCGTCGGCCCTCACAAGGTATTTTTCCTCAATCCGCTCCTTATATGAAGGGGCGGACGAGGTGCGGTTCTCAATCGAAGGTGCCGCCGAACGGATTTAAGGAAGTTGAAAGGAATGCATGACCGGTAATTTTTTTACAATGAGGGTTGTTTTATTCGCTGGTGCTCTTGGTGTTGCGGTTTTTGCCGGGAAACCGGAGAAGCTGGACGGAATCGTTGCGGTGGTCGATGATGAGGTTATCCTGAAATCGGAACTCGACGGCTATACCGCGATGCGTCTCTCGGCGATGAACGTCAAACCGGATTCGGCAACGATCACCGGGTATGAAAAAAAGTTTCTCGATGAGCTGATCGACGGCAAGGTGCTTCTGGCCCACGCAAAAAACGATACAACCATTACGCTGACCGATGAGGAGGTCGACCGCGCCCTGGAGAACCAGATCGAAGGGATCCTGAAGCAGAACCACCTCACCCTCGACGGTCTTGAAGCGGCCCTCGAAAGGGAACAGGGGATGACGCTTGCTAAATTCAAGACCGAAGCCAGGATAAGCCTGCGGGAGCAGCTCCTCAAGCAGAAAGTGCAGCGCCAGTATATTCCTTCAATCAAGGCAACCCGGCGCGATGTGGAGGCGTTTTACGCCAAGTACCGGGACAGCCTGCCCAAGGCCGGGGAGAGCGTTCTCCTGTCTCGTCTCGCCGTTACGGCCAATGCGGCTCCCGAGGTGCGCCAGGTCGCATGGGATAAGATTACCGCCCTCAAGAAACGCCTCGATAACGGCGAAGAGTTCGCCGAGGTGGCGAAAAAATACTCCGAGGGTCCGGAAGCGGATTCCGGCGGCGACCTCGGATTCATCGAGAAGGGTTCCCTCAACCTTGTGGCATTCGAGGAGAAGGCGTTTTCGATGGAACCGGGCCGGATAAGCGACCCGTTCGAAACGAGGCTCGGGTTTCATATAATCAATGTCGTCGCGCGGCAGAACCAGCAGGTGCATGTGCGTCAGATTTTTGTCAAGGTCGCCCCACCTCCCGAGGAGATGACCAGGATTACGGGCCTGCTCGATTCGATCCGTCGCTCCTGCAGCACCGCCGCAGGTTTTGCGGCCGCGGTCAGACGCTACGGCAGCGATGATGCCTCCAGGGTGGCCGACGGGCTGCTGGGGTGGAAATCGATAATCACCCTTGACGGTCCCCTCCGTGCGGCGATCGACACCCTGGGCAAAGGCTCGATAACACCGATTGTAACCGAGGACAAGGGCTATGCCGTCTACCGTATCAACGACCGGGTTCCCGAGCGAACGCTGACGCTCGACGACGACTGGCAGGTCCTTGCCGATAAGACCCAGGATATCATGGCCCAGAAAAAAATGATCGAGCTTGTCGGTCGATGGCGTAAACAAATATATGTCAGCATAAGGATGTAGACCGTGCTCTACGATGCGCTTTCACCCATTTACGACAGGATGATGAGCCATGTCGTGTACGAGGAGTGGGTGGAACTCATCGAACAGGTCGCGGACACCTACCTCTCCACGCCGCGCCCTTCGGTTTTCGAGCTCGGCGGCGGAACGGGCGTTCTGGGCGCCCTGCTGCGTCGCCGGGGCTTCCGTTACCTCGGGTCGGATCGCAGTTTCGGCATGTGCCGCCAATCGAAGCTCCGCAAGGCGCTCGTCGCCTGCGCCGATGCCCGGGCGCTGCCGGTAAAAAATTCCTTTGACCTCATCCTCTTTCTCTATGACGGCATCAACTATCTGCAGTCGCTGGACGACTATGCGCTCCTCTTTGCCGAAGCGGCCGACTGCCTCGTCCCGGGCGGGTGTTTTCTTTTTGACATCACGACCGAGGCCAACTCCCTCAGGCATTTCCGCGACTATCTCGAAAGTGAGGACTGGGGCGATTATGCCTATATCCGCCGCAGCTATTTCAGCCGGGATACCCGCCTGCAACATAACGACATCACCATCTTCAGGCGGCTCACCGAAAAGGCTCCCTTTTACCAGAAGAGTACCGAGCGGCACTGCCAGAGGGTGTTCAGCGCCAACGCCATAGCCGGGGCGGTGCCCTCATCGCTCTTCAGCATTCTCGGCATATGGGATGGGTTTTCCATGAAGGAGCATCGCCCGCAATCGGAACGGATCCACTTTTTATTGAAAAAACACGATTCATGATCCGGTTTGAAAAGGTAACAAAGGCATACGGAAACGGCATCGTCGCCCTCGACGACCTCTCATTCATCGTTGAAAAAGGCGAATTCGTTTTTCTTGCCGGCGACTGCGGCGCCGGCAAAACGACGGCGCTGAAACTTTTGACGATGGAGGAGTCTCCGACAGCGGGGAGCATCCTGGTCTGCGGCTGCGACTCGCGGTCCCGGCAAAGCTCGACTATCGCCGATTTGCGGCGGAGGCTCGGCATCATATCCCAGGA
Organism: uncultured Fibrobacteraceae bacterium; assembly: GCA_964651515.1. Classification (GTDB taxonomy): domain Bacteria; phylum Fibrobacterota; class Chitinivibrionia; order Chitinivibrionales; family Chitinispirillaceae; genus BOG-1184. The sequence goes on along the minus strand of CAZYYB010000085.1, from coordinate 522 downwards.
TTTCGAACTCCTGCCCGGTCGTACGGCCTTTGAAAACGTGGCCTTTGCAATGCGGGCCATCGGGACGCCGGAACGCTTCGTCGCCCCCCGGGTATTCGACATTCTTGCGGAAACCGGCCTGGCGCACAAAGCGGAGATGCATCCCGGTTGCCTTTCCGGGGGCGAGCAGTGGCGCCTCCGCATAGCGCGGGCAATGGCAAACGACCCGCACCTTCTCCTGGCGGACGATCCTTTCGGCAATCTCGATCTCGATGCCGCAGCGGAAATTTTCGCACTTCTGCAAACCATTCATCTGCGCGGAACCACCATACTCGCGGCTTCTCACGAAACCGAATTCCTGCGCTCATGCCGGGAGCGCACAATTCACCTTCGACGGGGTCGCCTGATTGAAACACCGGAGGAATCTCCGGCGGCATATTAGTTGCTTCCACGAAACGATAATAACCTCACGGGCATGTGTTTGCGGAGCCGCATCATGTATAAACCAAAAATCTGTGTTGTCGGTCTCGGGTATGTCGGCCT
>CAZYYB010000084.1:0-13907 GCA_964651515.1 uncultured Fibrobacteraceae bacterium | reverse complement strand
GATGCCGATCATCGACCGCCTCATCGCCGCCTTCAACATCCCGACCGTCAGGCAGGAGGGGCTCGAAGCCGACGACCTCATCGCCGGGCTCGCACGCCGGGCGGAGCGGGACGGGTTCGAGGTTTTCGTGGTCAGCAGGGACAAGGACCTGATGCAACTCGTCGGGGACCGTGTCAAGATGCTCGCTCCGGAGAACGCGGGCGCGCTGTCGCTTTTCGGCCCCGCCGAGGTGAAGGCGAAGATGGGCGTGCCGCCCGAATCGGTCGCCGACTACCTCGCCCTGATCGGCGACGCGTCGGACAACATCCCCGGCGTCCAGGGCGTGGGGCCGAAGACCGCGATCAAGATCCTCGAAGAGGCCGGGACCGTGGAGCGGCTGCTCGAACACCCGGAGCTGGTGAAGAACCCGAAGCTGCGCGACAAACTCATTGCCGAACGCGAAAGTCTGATCCTCAGCCGCAAACTCGTGGCCCTGCAGTACGACGCCGAGGTGGAACTTCCGCTCGATTCCATGAAGCGGGTTCCCATGGACCGTGCAGAGTGCCGCGAGCTCTTCCGGGAACTTGACATGGTCTCGTTCCTGAAAAATCCGCTCTTTGCCGAAGAGACGGAAAAACTCACGTTCTCGGCCGTCGTCGTGCGGTCGCTCGAAGATCTCGCCGCAATCATCGAAAAAATCAGGAAGAAGGGGTGGGTCTCCATCGATACCGAGACCACGAGCACCGAGCCGCGCGGTGCGAAGATCGTGGGTGTCTCCCTCGCCGTCGACGAGGCCGAGGCATTCTACGTGCCGCTCGGCCACGACACCGGCGAGAACCTGCCGATCGAAACCGCACTCGGGCTCCTCAAGGGGATTGTGGAGTCTCCCGCCATCAGGAAGATCGGGCAGAACCTGAAGTACGACTACCAGATCTTCAAGAACTACGACATCACCATGGGAGGGATCGCGTTCGACTGCATGATCGCCGCCTACCTGATCGATCCGGGCAAGCGGCAGTACAACCTCGACCGGCTGGCGGAAGAGTTTTTCTCCTGCGCCACCACGCCCATCGAAAAGCTCATCGGCAAGGGCCGCGACCAGAAGAACTTCTCGGAGACCGACATCGTCGAGGCGGCGAACTACTCCGGGGAGGATGTCGTGCTGCCGATCCGGCTGCAGAAGCTCCTCGAACCGCTCATGGCCGAGCGCTCGCTCGACAAGCTGTTCACCACCCTCGAAATCCCGCTCGTGCCGGTGCTGGCCGAGCTCGAATGGCAGGGCGTCATCATCGATACCGAGCTCCTGAAAAGGCTCTCCGATATTTACAAGAAGCGCATCGGCGAGATCACCGCCGAGGTGTGGAAGCTTGCCGGCAAGGAGTTCAACCTTAGCTCCCCGAAGCAGGTGAGCGACGTGCTGTTCCACGACCTCAAGCTGCCGCGATCGAAGAAGACCAAGGTCGGGTCGTTCGAAACCAACGTCGATGTACTCGAAAAGCTCGCCGACGACTATCCCATCGCACGCAGGATACTCGACCACCGCGAGGCGTCGAAGCTGCTCTCGACCTACATCGACGCGCTGCCGCTCGAAGTGAACGCATCGTCGGGCCGCGTGCACAGCTCCTTCAACCAGACCGTCGCCGCGACCGGCAGGCTGTCGAGCACGGGCCCGAACCTGCAGAACATCCCGGTGCGCACCGAGGACGGCCGCCGCATCCGCGAGGCGTTCATCGCGCCAAAGGGCGCGGTGCTCGTGTCGGCCGACTACTCGCAGATCGAGCTGCGCATCCTCGCCCACCTGTCGAAGGACCCGCAACTCACCGAAGCGTTCCTCGAAGACAAGGACATCCACGTCCGGACCGCTGCCGCGATCTACCTCTCCGCGCCCGAACTCGTTACCGACGACATGCGCCGCGCGGCCAAGACCATCAACTTCGGGCTCATGTACGGCATGGGGCCAAACAACCTCGCGCGCCAGCTCGGCATCACCTTCGGCAACGCCCGGAAGTTCATCGAGACCTACTTCGCCCAATTCCCCAGCGTGAAGGCCTACCTCGATTCGACGGTCGAGCGCGCCCGCAGACTCGGCTACACCGAGACCATGCTCGGACGGCGGCGGTACCTGCCCGACCTCAACGTCGACAACCACAACATCCGGGCGGGAGCGGAGCGCATCGCCATCAACACGCCGATCCAGGGGAGCGCGGCCGACATCATCAAGCTCGCCATGATCGAGGTCGCCGCGGCGATGCCCGCGGAACATCCGGAGGCGAGGATGCTCCTCCAGGTGCACGACGAACTGGTGTTCGAGGTGCCCCGGGGGGAGGCCAGGGAGTTTTCGGTGTGGGTGGCGGGTGTGATGAGCGGGGCGATGAAGCTTTCCGTGCCGCTCAAGGTCGATACCGGGATCGGGGAGAATTGGAGCGAAGCCCATTAACAGTAATGCTAATGCCGGTGGAGGAACCATCAGGCAGCAAAAACAGGGGAAATAATTTTCGACAAGAGGAGCACCTTTTCTTTTATATCTCCCTTCCCGATTTCCTCCCATTCCGGTACAATCTGAAGTACCATGATCTCCGTCATCGTCTGTTCAAGAAAAGATCCGGCCGACACGCTTCACCGGCGCAATGTCTGCAAGACCGCCTCGCGTGAACCGGAATACCTCCGCTTCGATAACCGTCTCTCCCCTGCCGGACTCTGCGCCGTGTACAATCGCGGTATTGCCGCGGCGCGGGGAGATATTCTCGTCTTCATGCATGAGGATGTTTTTTTTATGGACGCCGGCTGGGACGGTGCGCTCCTGCGTTCGTTTTCCGACCGGAACGTCGGCATGGTAGGCATCGCCGGAACGCAGTACCTCGGCTCCGAAGCGCCCGGCTGGGCTGCGGCGGGCAGGCCGTTCATACGCGGCAAGGTGGTGCACGAAACCGGCGCAGGCTTTCACCTGACCGTTTTCTCATGGGAGAAGTGCGACATCGAGGTCGTTGCCGTGGACGGCCTGTTTTTCGCGGTGCGGAGGTGCCTCTTCGACCGCATCCGCTTCGATGAAACTACCTTCGACGGGTTTCACTTCTACGATCTCGATCTCTGCATGCAGGTGCGCAAAACCCATAGCATCGTGGTGAATCCGGACATCGCCGTCAAGCACCAGTCGGGCGGATCGTTCGATGCGGCGTGGCGCGGCTATGCCGGGCGTTTCGTCGGCAAGTACCGGCACGAGCTTCCGGCGAGCTGCGTTCCGGAGGCGCCGGATATCGCGCACCGGATGCCGTTTGAAAGCTTTGACCTGCGCGGGAGGGTGAGTCAGGCGACAATAGGGTGAGAAATCGATATTTAATAATTTCTGTTACTCCTCATGTGGGGAAACCCGCGAAGCGAGGTTCCCCCACCAAATTTAATTAATCCACTCTCTCTTCCTTGCCCCTCCCCCCGCCGCATGGTATAATCAGGAAGATCAACCCTCCGGACCCGTAATCCGGCCCGTAGTTAGTGCAATTGATTGGAGCCTCCAGCGTGCCCAACAGCATCAACATGCTTCTCGACGTCAATGTGCCGATCTCGATCCAGCTCGGCCGGACGAAAATGACGATCAGGGAGCTCGTAAGCCTCAAAAAAGGGACCCTCGTGAAGCTGCGCCGGATGGCGGGCGAACCCATGGACGTCCTTATCCGCAACAAATTGCTCGCCAAGGGTGAAATTACGGTCGTCGACGACCGGTTGTCGGTGCGGATCGGCCAGATCTACGGGGAAAGAGAGAAATTCAAGCACCTCTGACGGGGGTGCAGGGAGACCCGCTACTCCCCCATGACGGTCACGGAAATGCGCCTCGCGCGCGGACCGTCGAATTCGCAGAAATAAATCGATTGCCAGGTACCGGCGGCAAACCGTCCCCGGGCGACGGGCGCGGTGACGCTCAAGCCGACCAGTGAACTCTTGAGGTGGCTGTCGGAGTTTCCCTCGGCGTGCCGGTAGCCGTCCTCGACCGGAATCAGCCTGTTCAATTTGTGGAAAAAATCCCGTTCGACATCGGGGTCGGCGTTCTCGTTGATCGTCACGCCCCCGGTCGTATGCAGGCTCGCCACAAGGCAGACGCCGGTGCGGATTCCCGATTCGGCGATGATCCGCTCCACCTCGGCCGTAACATCGACCCAGTGAGTCCGCTCCCGGGTCCGGAAGGATATTTCACGCTGGAAAACCATGGGGAGTCCTGAAAATATATCGTGAACTCTTAACGCGTGAGGGCGAATTTATTGAGGTTTTCGAGTACCCAGTTCCAGCCCTGCTCGCTCAGGAGGTACCCCATGTAGTAATCCCCACCGCTGCCCAGGCAGTCCTGCGACTTCAGGAAGCCCTTTTTGATCAGGCTCTTCAGGGCGACGGTGACGGCGATGCTCGTATACCCCGCAGCCTCCATCTCCTTTTTGATCCGGTAGATCGACGCATGGTCCTCGTGGTGATCCAGGTTCGCGGCAATGGCCCCGATGACCAGCACCTCGTGCGGTTCAAGCCCGTCGAATTTGGCGGATTTCGACTCCCTCGTTATCGCCGCCATGGCTTCGAGCTTCTGCAGGTAGCCCTGAATTTTTATGACGATTTTCTTCCGCAGCAGGTCGACGTCCCGCCTCGATTCGATGGCATACCGGATGATGGTCCGGTGCTGGACGTCGAAGGGAAGATTGATCTGCTTCTCCTCGGCGCAGAGCAGAACCACCTCCTTCTCCCAGGCGACCGCAAATCCAAGCTCGAACCAGACATTCGGATTATCGAGGGATATTTCGGCAAAACAGAGCCGGGCGCTTTTGATGCCCTTTTCGATATCTTCAATCGGAATACTCACCTTCGGATCGTGGTCGACACGGTAGGGCACGAGCCCTGCGTCCTCGATGGCAGGCGCAAAAATGTCGATGTAACGCCGGTCGAATATACCGCCGTCGAACGGCTGGATAACGAAGCAACTTGGGGCGGACATGATTTTGTGCGGCAGCTCCCGAAACGGTCCCGGCAGAAAAGGCGCTCTCCGCGCCGATTTTCGGCATGGCGGCTCTTGAGCGGATGTTTTTGGCTGATTATACCATGAAACGCGGGAAAAGGCAAGAAAAAGTTGACTAAATGGGTACAGAAACGACACTTTGAAGCAATCGGAACGGGCCTCCGGCCATTATCGCCCCGGAAATGGCCGATGCCCTCCACCATGGCGCTTAAACGGCAAAAGCGGTCCGGCGCGGAGCGGAAGATATAAAAGTTTGAAATGCAAGGTTTTTTTCAGCGCCCTACTTCTGCTCGCGCTTCTGGATCTTCGTCCACTCGTCCCGCAGCGTCACCGTCCGGTTGAAGACAAGCCGATCGCTCGTGGAATCCGCGTCCACGCAGAAGTAGCCGAGTCGCTCGAACTGGCAGCGGAAGCCCCTCTCCGCCCCCTTCAGCGCCGGCTCAAGCCGTGCCGGGAAGATCGTGGTGAGCGAGTCCGGATTCAGGTTGAGCAGGAAGTTCCCCTCGGGCGCGTCGTCGGGATTGGTTTTCGTGAAGAGCCGGTCGTAGAGGCGCACCTCCGCATCAACCGCCGTTGCCGCCGAGACCCAGTGGATGGTCGCCTTCGGCGACCGGCCGTCCGGCGCATTGCCGCCGCGTGTGGCGGGGTCGTAGGTGCAGTGGAGTTCGGTGATCTCGCCGGTCGACGGGTCTTTTACGACTCCGGTACAGGTGATGAAATAGGCGTAGCGCAACCGCACCTCCCTGCCCGGAGCGAGCCGGAAGAACTTCTTGGGCGGCTCCTCCATGAAGTCGTCGCGTTCGATGTACAGTTCACGGCTGAACGGCACCATACGCGAGCCGGCGGAAGGGTCTTCGGGATTATTGACCGCGTCGATCTCCTCGGTCCGGCCCTCGGGAAAGTTATCGATAACGACCTTGAGCGGTTTCAGCACGCCCATGAAGCGCGGCGCCCTTTTGTTCAGGTCTTCCCGGATGCAGTATTCGAGCAGCGCCATGTCCACCATGCTGTCGCGCTTGGCGACGCCGATCCTTTCGGCAAACATATGGATCGCCTCCGGGGTGTATCCCCGCCGCCGGAGACCCGAGAGGGTCAGGAGGCGCGGATCGTCCCAGCCGGTTACATGCCCCTGCTGCACGAGCACGAGGAGCTTCCGCTTGCTCATCACCGTATAGGTCAGGTTGAGCCGGGCAAACTCTATCTGGCGCGGATGGTGGATCGGGAGCTGATCGAGGAACCAGTCGTAAAGCGGACGATGGATCTCGTATTCGAGAGAACAGAGCGAGTGCGTGATGTTCTCGATCGAGTCTTCGAGCCCATGCGCCCAGTCGTACATCGGGTAGATGCACCACTTGTTGCCCTGGCGGTGGTGCGGCTCGTGGATGATACGGTACATCACCGGGTCGCGGAGGTTGATATTCGGCGACGCCATGTCTATTTTTGCCCGCAGCGTACGGGAGCCGTTCGAAAAATCACCGCGCCGCATGCGATCGAACAGGTCCAGATTCTCCTCGACCGACCGGTCGCGGTTGGGACTGTTGCGACCCGGCTCGGTGAGCGTGCCGCGATAGGCGCGCACCGCCTCGGCGTCGAGATCGCACACGTAGGCCTTGCCCGCCTTAATGAGCAGCAGTGCCCACTCGTACATTTTTTCGAAGTAATCCGAGGCGTAATAGAGGTGTTCGCCGAAGTCGCAGCCGAGCCACTTCACATCCCCTATGATCGCCTGCACATACTCCTCCTCCTCCTTTCTCTGATTCGTATCGTCTAAGCGCAGGTGGAACTCACCCTTGAACTCGACGGCCATGCCGTAATCGATATGCAACGCCTTGGCATGCCCGATGTGCAGGTGGCCGTTGGGTTCGGGCGGGAAACGGGTAATGACCCTGGTGAACCGGCCGTTTTTCAGGTCGTCGACGATGGCGTCGCGGATGAAATTGGCGGGGGATTCGTTGGTCGGGGCTTCGGATTTGCTGGCTTCGGTGGTCATAGACGGCGTCCTTGGAAATGTCGGTTATAAAGATTTTTGTTTTGTTGCTCAGGTGGGGGAACCTCGCCCGGCCATCCAAAAAAAAGATTTTGAATTTTTTAAAAACTACCTGATTGGAGTGCCGCTACATCGATTCAATAAATTTCATCGCCTTTTCAAGCCGCCTCACGACCGTTTCCCTGCCGAGCGCCGCCATGATTTCGAACAGCCCCGGCCCGAAGCTTACCCCGCTTACGGCCAGCCGGGTTGGATGGATGAGCCTGCCCGTAGGCACGCCGGATGCTTCCGAATAGTCATGAAAGAGCGTTTCGAGCGTGCGGGTGTCGAAAACCGGCATGGCGGTGATTTTTTCTTCTAAAGCCGAAAGGACCGGCGCGCTGCCGGGAGTGAACTGTTTCTTCGCCGCACCCGCATCATAGTTTTCCGGATCGCGGAAGAAATACGCGGCGCCGTCGACCAGTTCGGTGACTTTTTTCGAGCGGACGCGCAGGAGATCGATGACGGTGATGAAGTAGGGATCGCCGATATCCCGTCCCGCCTCGACCCATCCCCGCTCTTTCCAGGCCGGGACGACCTCGTCGAGGAGCGACGCGGCGGTCCGCTCCGCAAGGTAGAGCCCGTTCATCCATTCGAGCTTCTTCTCGTCGAAAACGGCCGCCTTCGGCGACACGTGATCGAGGGAGAATGCCTCGCAGAGCTCCTTCCTGGTCATCTTCTCCCGGTTATCCCCCTCCCCCGGCGACCAGCCGAGCAGGGCGAGAAAATTGAACAGCGCCTCGGGGAGGTACCCCGCGCGCTTGTAATCCAGGACCGACGCGGCACCCTTGCGTTTGGAAAGTTTCTTCCCGTCTTCGGCCAGGATGACCGGCAGGTGCGCGAACTTCGGCGGGGTCCAGCCGAAGGCCTCGTACAGAAGCACGTGGCGCGGCGTGGAGGCGATCCACTCGTCGCCCCGCAGAACGTGGGTGATTCCCATCAGGTGGTCGTCGACCACGTTCGCCATGTGGTAGGTCGGAAACCCATCGGTCTTGATGAGCACGAGGTCGTCGAGCACGTCGCTCCGGTAGTCGATCGGCCCGCGTATTTCATCGGTAAAGGTAACGGTCCTGTCGGCCGGGATCTTCAGCCTGACGACATGCGGCGCCTTTGCGGCCATGAGCCGGTCGATCTCGACCGGCGGCAGGTCGCGGCATTTGCGGTCGTAGCCCAGCGGAAGCCGTTTCTTCTCCTGCTCCTCGCGAAGCGCGGTCAGGCGCTCGGCCGGGCAGAAGCATCGGTAGGCGTTGCCGCTTTCGATGAGCCGGCGCGCATGATCGGCATAGAGGTGCGTGCGCTCCGACTGGACATAGGGACCGACCGCGCCGGCGCCGCGGGGCCCTTCGTCCCAGTCGAGCCCGAGCCAGCGCAGGCTTTCGAAGATCTCCTCTACCGCCCCTTCCACATACCGTGTGCGATCGGTGTCCTCGATCCGCAGGATGAATACGCCGCCGTGACGGCGCGCGAAAAGGTAGTTGAAAAGCGCGCTCCTCGCCCCGCCGACGTGCAGGTAGCCGGTGGGCGAAGGGGCGAAGCGGACGCGGACGGAATGGGGAGTGTCGGAAACCATTGAGCGGGAGGCCTCGTAAGATGATAGATGTTGATGATAGATGTTATAGATGATAGATGACAGGTGTAACCTGATAAATATACGTTTGGTGAAAATCTTAAATCTTTGTGGGGAAACCACCTTGCGGTGGTTTCCCCTGGTCGGAGCCGCGAAACGCGTCTCCGACGCACCCTTTCCAGCGAAAGTGCCGGGCTAGTCCCGCCTAGGAGCGGGGCCTCGGCACTTCCGCAACGCCATCATGAGGTAGCAAAAACATTAATACAATGAATTACCCCGAAGCAGAGCTCCGGGAAATTGGACCCAGAGATTAAAGTATTACTTTAATGTATTGCTTTATTTACACATAATATCAATCATTTGTGCTTGTTCTACCTAATGGGAGCGTTGCGGGGGTGCGCCCCGGGACGCGCGTTTCGCGCGGCCGGGGGCCAGGGGGAACCACCGTAAGGTGGTTCCCCCGCCAAAGGCATTATTCTTAGCACTATCCCCCGAAATACTACTTTTTTGTTTCACCCCTGCCCGCGCATATTTATTTTCTGAAACCAGTCACTCTTCCACTGAAGGGAGCATTGCATGTTCAAGAACGGCAACTTCCGCTGGGTCATCTGCGGACTCTTATTCCTCGCCGCTACCGTGAATTACATGGATCGGCAGGTGATCAGCATCCTAAAACCGATGATCGTCGGATGGCCGGGATGGTCCGAGCTTCAATACGGTCATGTGATCTCCTACTTTCAGCTCGCCTATGCCTTCTCCATGCTGTTTGCGGGAGCGCTGATCGACCGCATCGGCATCAAAAAGGGGTTCGCCATCGCGATCGTCTTCTGGAGCCTGGCCTCCATGGGGCACGCGATCTCCGGCGCCGTGGCCTCGTTTATCGTCTTCCGGGTACTCCTGGGACTCGGGGAAGCCGCCAATTTCCCGGCATCGGTCAAGGCCGTTGCGGAGTGGTTCCCGAAGAGTCAGCGTGCCCTCGCCACCGGTATCTTCAACTCCGGCACGAATATCGGCGCGTTCGTGACCCCCTTCGCGGTTGCCTGGATCCTCGGCACCCTGCACTCATGGCGCTATTCGTTTATCTTCACCGGCACGCTCGACTTCTGCTGGCTGGTACTCTGGATCATCATCTACCAGCGTCCGGAAGACCACCCCATGCTCTCGAAAAAGGAGCTCGCCTTCATTCGCGGGGAAACAGAGGAAAAGGTTGAAAAGACCCCCTGGCGGTCGCTGTTCAAATTCAGGCAGACCTGGGCCTTCACCATCGGCAAGGGCATTACCGATCCGATCTGGTGGGTGTGGCTGTTCTGGGTTCCGGGGTTTCTGCACAAGAAATTCGGCGTCGATATCAAGGCCATGGGTTTGCCGCTCGTGACCATCTACTCCATGGCCAGCGTCGGGTCGATCGGCGGCGGCTGGCTTTCCGCCTTCTTCATGAAGCACGGATGGTCGGTCAATGTCTCGCGCAAAGTCGCCATGCTTCTCTGCGCGCTCTGCGTGGTCCCGGTGATCTTTGCGGCCTTTACGCCCCATCTCTGGACCGCGGTGGTGCTCATCGGCCTGGCATGCGGCGCGCATCAGGGGTGGTCGGCCAATATCTATACCCTGAGCTCCGACATGTTTCCCAAGCGAGCCGTCGCCTCGGTGGTGGGTATCGGCGGAGCGGCGGGCGGGCTGGGCGGCTTCGTCATTGCCAATGTCGTGGGAGGGGTATTGAATAAAAACGCCGGCAACTATCTGCCGATATTCATCATCGCCGCATCCATGTACCTTGCCGCGCTGCTCATCATCCATACCATGGCGCCGCGTTTGCAGCCGGCGATGGTCGATAACCGGTAAGGGGATTGGCCAGGCACTTCATTGATGCGTTGTTTTACTGCTGCTCAGGTGGGGACACCGCCGCAAGGTGGTTCCCCCACCTGAGGTGTCGCTGAATTTTTCTGTTATTTTCCTGCCACTTTCTTCCCCGCCTTCCCCCTGGCACCCTTATCGACGCCGGTTTCCATCCGCTTACGGAACGCCCGGGGCGACGCCCCGAGCGCGGATCGGAAATGATTGGTAAAATAGGCGGCCTCCTCATAGCCGAGGCTGAAGGCGATCTCCTTTACCGGGAGCAGCGTGTGCTTGAGCAGCTCCGCGGCCCGCTTCATCTTCATGCCGTTGAAATAGCCCATCGGCGGCTGTTTGAGGTGACCCTTGAAGAGCCTGAAAAACGGGCTGCCGCCGATGCCCGCGACCCGCGAGAGCTCCTCGACCGATATTTTCCGATGCAGGTTCCTGCGCATGTAATCGATGACCGCGATGATCGGAGGGGGGTACGGCGGCTCGGATATATCCTTTGCGACGAAGAGCAGCATTTGAAAGGCGAGCATGGAAAGCCGCATCGCCCAGTCCTCCGGCTGGTCCCGGATGAGCTTGACCGCGTCCTTCTGCAGTACGGCGAACGCCTCGGGATGGGCAAGCCGGCACACATCGTACCGGTCGAGCCCGAGTTCACCGGTGATCGCTTCGATGATCGGCCCGTCCAGCCGGACAAACCGCTTGTGGACAAATCCCGCCGGTCCGGGTTCGTAGATATGGTTGCCGCCCCGGCGCTTAATGAAAATATGGCCCGGTTCGACGATGTACTCCTTCCCATTCTGAACAAAATGCAGATTTCCGGCGGTGACGAGTTCAATGCCGAACAGGTCGGAATTTTTCCGGGTTATGGAGGCGCCCCGGTTCCAGATCGAATTCCCGGCGTGGCGGACAATGAGCACCCCCGGCCGGAGATCGGATTTGGTGAGCAGCCACAGACGTTCATCCGCGCGCTTGTCCCGCCAATCCTGTACCGAGAGGGTGGAACTTTGTTTGTGGGTAATTGCCGACATTTGGACTCCTCCGATCCGAAACTTCCCGTGAGCGTCGGACAGCAAAGCAACATGCGCCCTTTAACCTGCGGATCTAAATGATATTACAACTATTTTCCACATTCCGGCAACCGGGCATTTCATCTGATTTCCCGAAAAACTCAGTAAATGACCTCAAACCCGTTACCCGGCGGAATAACCGGTTTGATACAATATTATAACTATTTGGCACAATCTTCTATTTACTAATATATACCAATTCCGCTATATTCATGTAATGTTTTAATTTCGCATGAAAAATGTTGTTTTTTTCCCAAAAACATCTTCCGGGAGGGTGACGATGAAACGAGCGGTTTTAACCTGTATGGCTATCGGAGCGATAGCGTGGAACGTATTGGCGGTAACGACCTGGCCCGCGGGCAATCTGACGGTTACCATTACCAATAGTCCAATGGACATCAATGTGGCAGCCGGCGGCAAAACACTGGTCGATATTACCGGCATTACCATGGGTACGACCGCATACACTGCCATCACTTCTGTCGTAACCGGAACCGACAGCCTTGCACTCACCCTTACGGGCACCCCCGCCCAGACGTTCTTCATCTATAATGTGCCGACCGGTGGGCTCCGCTTCTGGGACACCTCCACAACACTTTCCAACTCATCGGGCACGGTCGAAATAACCATGAAGGACCAGGGCGACCATTTTTACGGCATCTCTGAGCAGAATTCCTCCTCCGGCGAACTCAATCCCGATCTTCGCGGGACCACCGTTGCGCTTACGGCGGCCGCTCAGGAAAATACGAGCTACGAAACGAATGCAAAAGCCTTCGGCCCGGTATTCTGGAGCAATCTCGGGTATGTCGGTTTCTTCGATAGCTATGCGGAAGGAAGCTATGCCTTCGGCGTAGGCGGCTCGACAACGATTACCCACGATGCCAGCGGCATCAACTGGTACCTCTTTTACGGTCCGACGGGCCGCAAGGCTTATCCGCAGTTCTTCAGTGTTATCGGCGGTGCAAAGAAGGTCCCTATCTGGGGTACGGGGCTTTGTTATTGGAATAACAACTTTGCCAGTTCTTCCACGACCGCACCGGCAGTTATGACCTATGCCGACAGTTTCAACGCCGACAAGATTCCGTGCACGTTTATGTGGATCGACCGGCCCTATAGCGACGGCGCCGACGGCTGGGGCAACATGGACTTCAGCGCAGCGTTTTCAACACCCGCACCAGCGGTATGGGCCAAGCAGCTGATGAGCGATACGGGGTTTAATACCAAGCTGATGACTTGGGTAATGCCCGGGACCTTCTGCACCCCCGAGCCACCCGCCGGCCTTTACTTTTCAGGCGGAAACTGCTATCTGGACCTGACCATGCCGGCCGCCGTCGCCTGGTATGTCCACCAGCTCGACAGCCTTCAGAATAAGGTTGGCGTCCAGGGCCATAAGCAGGACCGTTGCGAAGAGACAATGACCCAGCCTCTCGATGATGCCTGGTCCGACGGCACTCCAACGGTGCAGAAGCAGGGAAAATATCTCTTTTTGAATGCCTGGGTAACGGATTCATCCCTCAGGGTTCACTGGCCGGACAGCGTGGCCCCATCGGGCGGCGTCTTCAAGAATAATTTCAACTTTGCGCGCGGAGCTTACACGCGAGTTCAGCCTTACCTCAGCGGCATTTGGGGTGGCGACACGCGTGCCCCATGGGCCGGACTGCAAGGCACCCTCGGCAACGGAGTCAAGGTCGGTTTCATGGGATATCCCAACTGGGGTACGGATTGCGGCGGCTACGACGAGGCATCCAAAGAACCGACGCAACAGTTCATGCGCTACCTTGGGTTATGCAGCTTCGTCGGCATGTTTGAAAACATGCTCGACGGCAAGGAGCCGTGGACCTATACCCTCGCCACCGACAGCGTTGGTCTCGGCGACACGCTTTTCCGCATACGGTATGCACAGTGGGCCGCCCTGCGTATGAACATGATCCCCTACACCTACACCCTGGCAAATACCTCATCGAGCATCGGCCCGATCATGCAGGGTCTCCAGATGGTTTATCCAAGCGACGCGAATGTCGATACCATCGGCGACGAATATTTCTTTGGTCCGGCGATGGTGGTGGCGCCGATTTATAACGCCAACAACAATCGAAACGTCTACCTGCCGAAGGATACGAATAATGCCTGGTATGACTTTTTCAATTATGCCGAAACCCATACCAACGGTACCTTTACGACGCCTACCATCCCCTACTGGCAGGTGCCGGTGTATATCAAGGCTAATTCCATTTATCCGACCGGAAGTATTTATGCGGGAAATTCGATCAAATGGATTGGTGCTACGGCATTCAACGCCGCCCGCAACGTTGAAATCAACGCCTTTCCCGGTACCATCGCCGGCGTGGCGGATACCTTCAACTACTATGATTACCTCGACGGCAACAAGCTGAAACCGCTCACCGTTTCTACAGGAACGGTCGCTTCGCAGATTCT
>CAZYYB010000083.1:0-14111 GCA_964651515.1 uncultured Fibrobacteraceae bacterium | reverse complement strand
TATCGCCACTTTTACCCCCAATTTATGATCAAAAACGTGCATTTCGTGATGGTTTGAAAAAGGATAGGCTTCAGACCTCAGGCCTCAGGAAAAACGGGTTGGGCGGGAATTGGCGCCCCTGGGAAATCCCCCCTTATAAAGGGGGCGGCACTGCCGGGGGATCTTTTACCGTCTTGGCCCTTTTTCTATGAAGTGTCTATGGTTTGCTTATAAAGGGGGCGGCACTGCCGGGGGATCTTTTACCCGGCGTTTTCTACCTAAACAAACCTGATGGACGTGGTCTTGAAGTAGCGCTCTTCGAGTACCCGGCAGATGCGCCGGATCGTGTTCCGCCGCATATCGAGTTCGACCGGGAGCGACGGGTCCTGGTGCGCCTCGTTCACGCGAGTTCCCACCAGAAAATCGATGTGATCGCTCCCCATGAGGAGCTGGCGCAGCCTCCCCACCGGATCGCCCGATGAGCCGGACGCGCCGGCGCCGTCCGTTTCCAGGATGGTGCAGAGCCGCGAGAGGGTGATGGTCCCCTCGGTGACCAGATCGATCCCCTCGATGCGTGAGGGAGGGGGCACGACGGTACAGTCGCCGCTCATGTCGAGCGTAATGGTACGGTTGAGCTCCCGGGCGATGATGGAGCCGGTCGTGCCGCCGCAGACCACGCTCATGCCCTTGAATCCTGCGCACAGTTCGGCAATTTCACGATCGCGTCGACGGTCGAAGGGCGGACCGGTGACGACCAGGAGCGTGCGGGGTTTCCGCAGGTAGATGACCGCGGCGCTGATATCGTCCTTTGGCAGCCCCGCATCGACCGACCGCGCGGCCGCGACGAGGTTGTCGGAGAGCTCCTGGGCCGAGGCGTCGGGTTTTTCGCGGAGCCGCTTCATGCAGAATATTTCGATACCCTGCTGGGTCCAGCCGAGCGGATAATTGTCGTTCCCCATGCCCGCCTGCGATACGCCGTCCGAAAAGACGACGAGGCGGTCCTCGGGGGCGAGATCGACCCGCGAAAACCGCAGCTCCATGCTCCGGCGGCCCGCGGCCGACAGCGTTTCGACCT
Source organism: uncultured Fibrobacteraceae bacterium (assembly GCA_964651515.1). Classification (GTDB taxonomy): domain Bacteria; phylum Fibrobacterota; class Chitinivibrionia; order Chitinivibrionales; family Chitinispirillaceae; genus BOG-1184. The sequence continues at coordinate 13,057 of CAZYYB010000083.1, read as the reverse complement.
GCCGGTCGAGTCGCATGAGCGCCCCCCGGCTGATCCACAGGAGGTTCGGGTTGTCGAATTCGATGATCGAGGTGCCGCCCTGCACGTCGATGTCGATGATGGTAAAGGTGGAGTAGCCGATCTTGCGCACCGCACAGACGGGCAGGGTCTCCATGATCGTCCGCGCGGTCTGCCGGATATCGAGGTCGTCGGCCACGCACCGGGCGGCGATCGTGGAGGTCAAAAGCGAGAGCACGCTCGCCTTGATGCCGCTCCCGAGCCCGTCGGCGAGCACGGCAACGATGCGCCCCTCGGCCGCATCGCGACGGCAGATGAAGGAGTCGCCGCAGACCGAGTTGCCGTTTTTGCAGAGCTGGGTGTGCCCCACCTCGGTAAACAGCCGGTTATCCATCGTGGGGCTTCTTCCTGGCCTCGCCGACGGAAAACGAGGCGATGATCTCGCTCAGGAGCGTTTCGGAGTCGGCCGCGTTTTCACCGAGGAGCGAGGCGATCTGCTGCACCATGGTGAGCTGCCGCCGGCTGACCTCGCGCGCCTTGCTGATGATCCGTTCCTTGCGCACCGCGGGCTGCGTGATGTCCTGCACGATCCCCCCGGCCAGGCGGGACGGCTCGATCGGGAAGACGCTGATCGACACGATCCGGTTTCCCATCCGCACCTGCTTTTCCGGAATGCCCTGGTTGGTGGCCAGGACGGCGGAAAAGTATTTGTCAAGAACGCCGATCCGCATGATGCTCATTTCGGAAAGCGACTTGGTTTCGAGGTAGTGCTCCTCGAGCTCGGGCGCCGCGATCTGGACGAAACGCAGGTTGCACTCGATGATCCGGAGCTCCCGGTCGACGATAACGGCCCCGGCGGGCATGGACTGCATCATGGCATTCGCCTTCTTCATCGCGAGGCTGCGCATGTACGAAACGCACATGGCGGGCTCGGCGCGATGTTGCAGCATGGCCTGCGCAAAGGTCCGGCAGGTTACGTAGCCGCAGCCGCCGCAGTTGATCTCATCCTCGGGGAGGTGCTTGCCGATCATCTCCAGGGCACGGCGCATCTCCGGCGCGGGAAATGTCTCGTCGGCAAACGGCAGCGTCTTGTAGGTCAGGGAGAGGTCGACCTTGTCAGGCGGCGGGACGAACCCCCGCAGCCCGTCGGCATAGGTGCGGATTTCGGAGCGTTTCGTGAGCAGCCGTCCGCTTCGCGGCATGCAGGCGCCGCCGATGCAGCCGCTCCGGCACGCGAGAAGTTCGAGAAAAACCGGGGTCCGCAGCGATGCGGGATCGAGGTCGCCGAGCGTGGCGATGATGGCATCGAGCCCGGAAACCGTATGCATTTCGAGGGGAGGAAGCGGACCGAAGGAGCGGATGCTCTCGATCATGCCGCCCTCGATGGGGTACAGCGCGCCGTGCGCCGCGGGAAGCGGTGCGCACGGTGCGCCGCTGTCGCCGGGAATTTCATCGGGAGAGAGATGCGCGTCATCGAGCCAGTTGCGCAGGTCCGCGAAGGTGAGCACGGCGTCGAGGTCGCAGCCCGTTTCGCGCAGCTCCAGCTTCTTGGCCGGGCAGGGTCCGAAAAAAACGATGGCCGCACCGTCGCCGTACTTTTCCCGGAGCAGCCGGCCGTGTGCCGCGGCCGGGGAGCACAGGGGGGAGAGGCAGGGAACCAGGTGGGGAAAATGCTTGCGGACAAGCGTCACCACCGCGGTACAGGCGGTCGAAATGGTGAGCGGCGGCAGGGTGCCCGCAGCGAAGTCGCCCTTGATCCGGTCCGCGAGCGCGCGGGAGACGACGTACGCTCCCAGGGCGGTCTCTTCCACGGCATGAAAGCCGAGGAGGAGAAGCGCCGCACGCAGACGGCCCTCCGGAAAGGCCGCCGCATGGGACGGGGCCAGCGAGACCACCACCTTCTCCCGTTCAGCAAGGAGCAGCTTTACAGAAGGAACGTCGTTGCGCACGGTTTTCGCCTCGGCCGGACAGACGCCGATGCAGGTGCCGCAATAGATGCACCGGTCGGAATCCACCGCCGCCATGCCGTTGCGCACCGTGATCGCCTTGACAGGACATTCGCGCAGACACCGGTAGCAATCCTGACATGCCGCTTCCCGGGTAAAAACCGGTTGGGTCGATTCCATGGATGACTCCCTCACCCGTCGCCGGGTTTCGATTTTGCAACGGAAAGCTGCTCATCGATGCGGCTTTCCAGGACTGCGGCGGTCCTGACATTCGTCGAAACGCCGTTTATCCGGACATGCGGACCGGTCGAACAGGCATCGCGACACAGACACCCCTTTATTTCGACCAGATCGGTCCAGCCGCGCCGCACGATCGCGTTCTTCAGTTCGGCGGCAAGCGTCCGGTTGCCCCTGCAGAAGCAGGAGCTTCCCATGCACAGTTCAATGGCGAGCAGCGGCCGGTTCTGCATTGCGCGCTCCCTCTTTCAGGCTTGAGGAGATCTCGTTCATGACCTTGTCGATCGTCGCGCCCGGTATCCAGCGGTTACCGATGCCGACGCTCGGTCCCATTTCGCAGGTTTCCATGCAGAAGGTCGCCTGCACATTGACCTTGCCGCGCAACCCGTTCGACTCGATCCGCCCCAGGATATCCTGCAGCAGACCCTGCGCTCCGCGCAGGTAGCAGCCCGTGCCGACGCAGACCCGCACGCGCAAAGCATCGGCGGCGGCGTTCTTTTCGCCGAGGTCGATCCCGTCCTCTTCCTCCCGCTTCCGTGAATAATAACAGGTGTGCAGCAGTTCGCGGGCCTTGACGCTGCCCGGTTCGCTGAGCACCTTCGCGTAGCTGTCCGCAACGAAGGGGTTGTCCTGCGCCTTGCGTGCCGGGAGCAGGGCATCGATACGGCGAAGCCCCTGCGCCCTCTTCTCGCGAATGCCCTCCTGGAGCGGCACGGGCTGTCCCGCCCCGCCGATACAGCCGCCGGGGCACGCCATGATCTCGACGATATTGTACGTGCAGCTCTTCTTCCTTATCTGATCGAGCACGATATCGGCATTCTTGAGCCCCTGCACCACGCCGATCCTGACCTCGATATCCCCCAGGCGGACCGTCGCTTCACGGATGCCCTTGTTGCCGTCGACCTCGGCGTAGGTGATATCGGGTCCGGGCAGGCCGAGATGACCGGCGACGTACCGGAGTGCGGCCTCGGAAACACCGCCCGACGCGCCGAACAGCATGCCGGCGCCGGTGGCGAACCCCATGGGGAGGTCGAACGAGGTCGGTTCGAGCCGGTCGAACTGCAAACCCGCTTCGGCGATCATATGGCCGAGCTCCTGAGTTGTCAAAACGTACTCGACGTCCTGGATCCCGTCCACCGCGAATTCGGGCCGGGCGGCCTCGAATTTCTTCGCCGTGCAGGGCATGATGGAGACGACGGTCATATTTTTTCTCTCGATGCCCAGGCTGGGCGCCAGGATGGATCGGGCGACCGCGCCGAACATCTGCTGGGGCGAGCGGCAGGAGGAGAGATGGTCGTGGATATCGCTGTCGAAATACTCCGCCTTCTTGACCCACGCCGGGCAGCAGGAGGTGATGAGCGGAAACACGGGACCGCCGCGCTTGACTATGGAAAGCACCTCGTGCGCCTCCTCGATCGCCGTGAGGTCGGCGGCAAAGGCGGTATCGAAGACATACGAGAATCCGAGGCGCTTCAGGGCGGCGACGATCTTGCCGGTCACCACCTCACCGGCCTCCATGCCGAACATTTCGCCGAGCGCGACGCGGACGGCCGGGGCGATCTGCGCGATGACCGTTTTTGACGGATCGTGGAGCAGCTTCCACACCGGGGCGGTCTCGTCGCGGGGGGTTATCGCGCCGGTCGGGCACACCGTGGCGCAGCCGCCGCAATTGACGCATTCGACGTTGCCGAGCCCCTTGCCGAAGGGCGGGGTGACCGTGGCCGCGGCGCCCCTGCCGCAGAAGCCGATGGCGCCGATCCCCTGCACCTCTTCACAAAAACGGACGCAGTCGCCGCACAGGATGCACTTGCCCGGGTCGCGGACCAGCGCCGGCGACGAGGTGTCGAGCGGCTGCCGGGACGGAATGGCACGGTAGCGTACCTCCCGCACGCCGAGCCGGGCGGCCAGTGCGCGCAGTTTGCAGGTTTCATTTTTCGGGCACGCCGGGCAATCGGTATCGTGGCTGGCGAGGAGCATTTCGAGATTCACCCGCCTGATTTCGCGGATCTCCCCGGTCGTGGTGGCGACCACCATGCCGTTTTCGGGAATGGTGGAGCAGGAGGCCACGATCCCCCTCCCCTGCACCTCGACCATGCAGAGCCGGCAGGCGCCGTAAATCGAGAGTTCGCTGTGGTAGCAGAAGGTCGGAATATCGATCGAGGCCTTGCGGATGACCTCCAGGAGATTGCGTTCGCCGTCGAGCGCTACCCGCACTCCGTCGACGGTGATCTGTTCAATGGCTTTCATATGGGGCTCCTCAGGAAATGGCTGCAAGTTTACAGGAAGAAACACAGGCGCGACAGTTGATGCACTTCGCGGCATCGATCACGTGGGCCGATTTTCTCGACCCGGTAATGGCTCCCACCGGACAGTTCTTTACGCAGAGCCCGCAACCGACGCACTTTTCGGCGGCGATGACGGGCCGGCAGAGCGCGGTGCACTCCCCGGCCGGACACTGCTTGTCGACGATATGGGCGCGATACTCTTCGGCAAAGTGGCGGAGCGTTGACTGCACCGGATGCGGCGCCGATTTACCGAGTCCGCAGAGCGACGCGACGGCGACGACCCGCGCCGTGGTTTCGAGCAGCTCGATGGTGCCCTCGTCCGCCCGCCCTTCGACGATGTCGTCGAGGAGGACGAGCATCTGGCGGGTCCCCTCGCGGCAGGTGACGCACTTGCCGCACGACTCATTCTGGGCGAATTGCATGAAGTAGCGGGCGATGCCGACCAGGCAGGTCGAGGTATTCATGACCACCAGACCGCCCGAGCCGATCATGGCATCGATACTGCGCAGCGAATCGAAGTCGAGCGGAAGGTCGAGGTGCTGGTGGGTCAGGCATGCGCCCGACGGACCGCCGACCTGCACCGCCTTGAACCCGTCGGGATCGTAGAGGCCGTCCTTTCCGGTAACGCCGCCGCCGATGGCGAAAATGATCTGCCGCAGGGTGGTGCCGAAGGGCACCTCGATGAGGCCGGTATTGACAACGTGGCCGGTCAGGGCGAAGGTCTTGGTTCCCGGGGACTTCTCGGTTCCCACGCTCTTGAATGCCTCGACCCCTTCGCGCATGATGAGCGGCACGCTGCTGAAGGTCTCGACATTGTTGATGACGGTCGGGCAGCCGAAGAGCCCCTGCTGCGCCGGGTAGGGGGGCTTGGGCTCGGGCATGCCGCGTTTGCCTTCGATGGAGGAGATCAGCGCGGTTTCCTCACCGCAGACGAAGGCACCCGCCCCCTCCATGATGGTGATATCGAAGTTCAAACCGGCGCCGAAGATCTTCTCGCCGAGCAGGCCGATCTTCCGAGCATCGTCCACCGCCCGCTTCATGCGGGCGACGGCCAGCGGATATTCGAGACGGACGTACACGTAGCCGATCGTCGCGCCGACCGCCCGCGCACCGATGAGCATCCCCTCGATGATGCTGTGCGGGTTTCCCTCCATGACCGAGCGGTCCATGAAGGCGCCCGGATCTCCCTCGTCGCCGTTGCAGATGAGGTACTTCGGCGAACCCTCGGCCTTCCGCGTGAGTTCCCACTTTATCCCGGTCGGGAATCCGCCTCCTCCCCTGCCCCGCAGCCCGGACTCCTGCATGAGCCGGCAGATCGCCTCGGGTTCCATGCGGGTGATCGCCTTCTGTGCGCAGGCATAGCCGCCCAGGGCGATGTACTCCTGGATATTTTCGGGATCGATGGAGCCGCAGGCGGCAAGTACCTTCCGCTGCTGGAGCGCATAAAACGGGATGTCCGCCATGCCGCGACAGGGGGTCGAGGTGGGCTGCTCGCGATAGAGGAGCCGCTCGATGACCTCTCCCCGGAGGATGGTCCGCTCGACGATCTCGTCGGCATCCTCGGCCTTCACCTTGGTATAGAGTATGCCGTCGGGCTGGATGGTGACCAGCGGTCCCCTCTGGCAGAACCCCTGGCAACCGCTTTTCGAGAGCAGGAGCGGCGTTTTCGCTTCCTCGTCCTCGAACGAAAGGCCGACCGATGCCGGCGCATTGACCCTGGCGCAGGCATCGGTAATCGCCTTGACGACGTCGAGGGAGCCGTTGGCAACGCAGCCGGTTCCGGCGCAGACGACGACGCGCTTCCCGACATTTTCAAGAATCCGCCGGTATCCGGCGCGTACGGCCGAGGGCAGGACCGCGATCGTATCAGGCATCATTGCGTACCTCGCTCTTCTTCAGCGAATCGACGATGGCGCACGCCTGCGGGGGAGTAAGCTGTCCGTAAACACTCTCGTTGATCACCATGACGGGCGCCAGGCCGCAGGCGCCCAGGCAGGAGACGGTTTCGAGCGTCATGAGCATGTCGCCCGTCGTTTTCTCGCCCGGGGCGAGGTTCAGGTGCGAGCGCAGCGTCTCGGCGAGCACGCCGCTTCCCTTGACATGGCAGGCGGTGCCGTCGCAGACCCGGATCACGTACTTGCCGGTCGGCTTGAGCGCGAAGTGACTGTAAAAGGTGGCCACGCCGAACACCCGCGAGGCGGGGATCCCGAGCGACGAGGCGATGAAGGACATCACCGTGGGCGGGAGGTAGCGATAGACCTCCTGCACCTCCTGGAGGATAGGAATAAGATGCGAGGGATCGTTGTGGTGCTTTTTCAGCATCGCGCACACGGCGGTAAATTGCCGCGTGTTGTTAGGTGCTTCCTGAACCGGATTCATGGTGCGACTCCTTGTTGACCAATGTGTTTTTCAACCTGCGACTGAGTACCGCAAGGCTTGAAAATAAGTTGACATTTTCTACAATGACCGTATCGGGCAGTTTGAGCGTCGCCGGGATGAAATTCCACACGCCCTTGACCCCCGACGCAACGATCAGCTCGCTGATCTCGGGCGCCGCCGCCGGCGGGACGGCGAGAATGGCGATATTGATGTGCATGCGGCGGACCAGGTCGACGAATTTGGTGATGGGAAGGACATCGATCCCGCAGACCTTCATGCCGACCTTCCGGCCGTCGTTGTCGAAGACCGCCAGGACCTTGATGCCGGCCTGCTCGAAATGCCGGTAGCCCACCAGCGCGCGCCCGAGGTTGCCGGCGCCGATGAGGAATGCCGAGGATTGATTGTTCCAGCCGAGAAAGTCTTCGATGGCCCAGATGGACCGTTCGAGAGGATGGCCTTTTTTGGGAATGCCGGCGACCCCGACGCAGTCGAGATCCTGGCGCACCTGGGTGTGGTGCACCCCGAGCGCCTCGGCCATCATGGTGGCCGAAACATACTCGCTGCCCTGCCCGCGGACCTCACGCATGTACTGGAGGTAGAGCGGGAGGCGCCGCAGCGTGGTCATTGAGATGGGTACGATCGACATGGACTCTCCCGAAGAGTGCATTCCACGGTATCGATTTTTTTATATCGATACTTTTCTATCGATTGAAGTGATAATATACCTTTAGAATAAATGCGAGTCAATATATTTATTGCACTATTTTACTTTTACCGGGGCGGCGGCCGTAAAAAAATGCCGGAAAACCTTGAGGCAGGAGGAGAATTTTGAGGGCTAACCCATTGATCGTAGCTGCCAAAAGCAAATCGGAGCGACGGGGCGGGCGGCCTCAGGTGGTGCCGAGCATGATCTTGTGGCGCAACCACCGGAATTCCAGCCCGAACCGTTCATACCGTCCGACAAAATAGCATGGACAACGGTGGTGGGTCATGCGATATATTTTATGACAGCGCTCGAATCAAGGAAAACAGGTGGGCGGGACCGGGGGTTTTGGGTGCGGAAATCGTTTATTGGAAAGAGACGCTCGATGCAAACCGCGCGGAAATCGTCAAAGAGAGGATGGCGTCGTTACGCTTCCACATCCATCATGTTCGGCGCGATCATTGCGGCATTTGCCGGAATCCTTTCGGCGGATCCGTGCGATTCAATATGGGAAGTCGGCAATACGTGTGCAGGGATGACGGTTATCAATGCTCCGGCGGAGTTAGCGTTGCAGCCGCCGCCGCAGCAGCAGCAGCCGGCCATTGCAAAGGATTTGTTCTTATCGACATGGTGGGGCTATCATGCGGCATTTGCCGCGGATTTTACGACCACGGCAATGATTATCAGCAGCGGCGGCCATGAAGGCGATCCTGTCTACACGGCGTTCGGCGACAGGAATATGGCGGGCGTTATCGGTTCGGCGGTCGTATTCCACGCAGCGGCATCTTTTATTTCGTTTCAACTATACAAAGCGGCGCAAAGGCGGCACGGCGCAGGGCGGTTTATTTTAAATGCGACGGCAACAGGGTTGAATTCCTGTTTTTTAGGCATTCACACGTATGCCGCCATAAACAATGTCAAGCTGTACAATACGATGGGAAAGTAATAGCTGCCGGTGATAACTCGTATAAACATGGAAAGGGACGGTCGCGGTTCTTTATATTCTTGTTTCCAGTCAAGTGTCGGATTTTATATTATAGCTTTAATTATCATAGCCTTTTCCAACATTCAGGGCCGCTTGATTCAGCAACCGGTATGCCCGTTCTCAATGTTTCCGATAGCGCCTATACATTCTATTCAACCGACGGCGTTTCCTGGACCGTCAAAATATGAATAATCCCGTCCCTTTTCCCTTTTGGGCAAAACGGGTTGACACGGCGATTGGAAAGAGACGCCCGATGCAAACCGTTGGCGGGATCAACCAGGAGAAGGAAGTACTATTTCTCTATATACAGAAACCGGGCACTACCTTTCCATATTCTGCACCCGGTCCCACACACGGTTTATTTCCTTCGGGTCGCACCCGTTACCCGATATCTTGAGTTCCTTGATATCGCCGAAGAAAAAACCTCCCTTGAGTCCGTTATTACAAACGTAGAACGGCATTTCGCTGTTGCGATACCTCGTTTTCGTATCGATATTCCCCATAAAATGTCCGTTTGTATAGGTTTTGATCACGCTGGAATCGACCTCAAACGACAAGTAGTTCCATTTATTCACCGTGACGGGGCACCGTACGCCTCTTCCCGAAAAACCGAATATATACCGGTCCGGGCTTCCGGCATCGCTTTGCATAAGCGTCATCCCCCCGTTCTCCTGCTCATTGCTGAACACCGACTGCCAGGTATAGCGTGACGCGGGAACATCGACCGGCCGGAATATGACCTCCACCGTAAACCGTTTGCCGAGTATGACCGGGCCTTTTCCTCCTTCGGCGAAGAGGAGCTTGTTCGTGAAATTTTTATCGAAAAGCTCATGCAGGATACTGCCGCTATCCTGCGCCAGGATAAATTCGCTGTTTTTATTTTCCTTTTTCTTGCGAAGAAACATGATTCCCCTCTCCGGTTCCCCAACTTTTACGACATCATAGATCGCGGAGAGAATCATCGGAATTTTAAAATCGCAATATCGGAATGAAACAGGGTCGAAAAATATCTTCGTCGAATCGTTCCGGATCAGGAACGATTGGAGTCTCTCATAATCCGATGTTAATCGCATGTCCTGGAGACCGGGATTGATCGCGGCCGCCGTATTGGAAAGCCCGTAATAAAGTCCCTGGCAATAATCGGCGCTGAAAACCAGTATTCTCTCGTTCGCATGCGACATGGCGCCGATAAACCCCGCATTTTCGACGATTCTTTCCTGCTCGCCGGCGTTTTTTTCCCTGTTGCGCTCGTCAAAGGTTACGTCGATGATTTTTTGAGAGGCACAGGCGGTCTGGAAGAAAGAAAACGACAGGAAAAATACCAGCAGTGCAAAGGGGGCGATAAAAAGCCTGCGTTGTGAGGCGATTTTCAGCAGATCGTCCGCGAAAACAGCGAGGAGTAGGAAAAACCAGGGATTGGATCCGAATAAATTCCAATTGTGGCTTCGTTTCAGGTAATAGGAAAAGGAGGCCATACCGATCATTGTCAAAAGAAATACTATCGCCGAATGCGGGGACACTTTTTTGTTTATTATATGATAGAATGCATAGTGCAAGCCGACGATGTAGGTGAAAACGACAAGCATCCACGGATGGAACGTTGCGGGCATCGGCAGCATCCCCCTGCCGATCAGCGCTTCTATTTTTATGGTCGAAAACAATTCGGCTAAATCGGGGATCATGCCGTAAAAAAGCCTGATAAAAATCGCATAGGCGGAAAATGCCGCCGCCAGCCCGAGAACGGCGAAGAGTCCATGAAAAAGGATTTTCCTATGTATCCGGACCGCGTGCAGGTTTTCGAAATCCAGGTAACAGTAAAAGGCCACGAGCGAGCAATAACTCGCTATTCCGAAATCCGGGCACCACAGTATGCCGAGGGCGAAAATGAAATAGGATACATAATACAGTGCGGCCGAGCGGTTGTGCAGATAATAAACGGCATACACCAGGAGCGAACACGGCAGGATCAACCGGATCGGGGCCATGGCAAAATAGGGGTCGCCCGTGCCGGTGGCGATAATGCCGTACACGTACGACATGAAAAAAACGCTTGTGAAGCCGAACAGGATGATAGCCTTGCTGGTAAGCGTTTTTGCAAGAAAGACGAGTATAAAAACGAAACAGATCGCAACCAGACAGCCCATGATCGCCGAAAAGCTCGAAACGTCCGATCCGAACAGCTTCATTACCGGCACCACGAAATGGGGATAGAGACCGTAGGTATTCACAAAATGGTCAACGAGCATGGGCGTGCCCCGGAACACCTGAATGACGGAGTAATACACGTTATTGAAGTCGTATTTGTTTTCAAAGGAATAGGGAAATCTGAATACCGAAATAAAGAATGACGAGAGCGTCAGCGCCGCGCAGAAGACATAGACGACAACCTTTTCACCGACGGCGAAAACACCCCCGATTTTTTTAGGCATTTTCTGGTAATAAAGAAGGTAAAGGACCAGGGCCGGAACGGCGGCAAAGAGGTACCAAAAGAAGTTGTCATAGACAAAAGTCGAAAGGAAATAAAAATCCGCATTTGTTTTTGTCAAATCATGCGGACTCCCGGAGCATTCGGAATAATAGGGATTCGGCGCGACCATTCCCCGGTAAGTGACAAACGCTATGGCGATAACGCTCGTGACCACCGCGGCGCGGTACAAAAGCCCGAGCCTTTGAGGTTCGATACCCTTCAGGCATCTGTTGGTCAGGCGGTAAAATCCGGGCAGGGAAATCGAAAATACCGCCAATGCCGCCAGGTACAGCAGACTCTTTTTCGGTTCGGGAGCAACCGGGAACCCATAGGGAATCACCCTGCTTTTCGCAAACGCAAGGATTCCCGTTATATCGGGATGATAGGCATGTATGATAACAGCGGCGACGATCAGATACGTTACAATGGATAGGGCAAGGGTACTACACCATTTTATATATTCCAGTTTATAGTCATTGCATCGGCTCTCATCGAGGATGACCTTTTCCGTGCCGCCTTTTTTCGTGTTTTTTTCTCTCCCCGCCATGGGTTATAATCCTTTAAGAAAAACTAAATTTTGTTTGCCCATACCAGGCAGACCAAAGGCACCATAAACAGCGGAACATACTTCATCTTTTTCAGGAAATGCATATGCGTGCTTCCTTGCCACTTCCCTTACCTCACCGAACGAAAACCGGCCACCCCACTACCTCACCACCGGAACTTCCCGCACCTGAACGCTGCCACCCGCCTGCATGCGGACCACATAGCAGCCCGAGCCGGCCGTTCGTGTGTTCCATGACAAGGTATGCTGACCGCCGGAGAAAATCTTATCGTCGAGCGTCGTCACCAGATGGCCGGACAGGTCATAGATTGCCACGCTGACCCGCTCCGGGCCGGGAATGGAAAAGGCTATGCTGACATTCGGATCGTAGCGGCCCAGCGTGTACACCTTGAGACTTGCCTGGTCGGGCTGAGCCTTCTGCACACTTGTAACTCCAACCTGGGACAGCGGGTACCGCCAGACGCTGCCGCCGTAGGTGCCGGGGCCTACCCCGGCAAAGAGATACTCGCCGTTTACGCCAAACGACTGTATCGAACTGTCGGTTAAACCGTTGTTGAATGCGGTCCAGAGTTTTCCGGTATCCGCGGAGTGAAATATCCCTCCGCCCTTGGTGCCGGCAAAAAGGTCGGAACCGTTAACGAACAGGGCCTGGATATTGGTGTTCGTGAGGCCGGTGTTTATCGCAGTCCAGGAGGTGCCGCTGTCGCGGGAAAGGAATGCTCCGCCGGATGCGGTACCGGCGAAGAGGAGGGAGCCGGATGTGGCTAAACATAGATTGGAGTCGGCAAGACCGGTCGAGGCCAGAGACCATGTCGTGCCGGAATCGGTGGAACGGTAAACGTAGTTGCCTTGAATTCCTGCAAACAGGGTTTTGCCGATAGCGGCAAAGGACTGAATATAGTCGTAATAGCTGTAGCTCACTGGATCACCTACCCCAACGAGCAATTGATAATAGGGCAAATTAGAGGTGATTGCCATCCAGGTTTTACCACTATCCGGAGAGCGATACAAGCTCGGGGTTGTGTCCGCAAATAAAGAAACTAAATATGGGGTGAAGACATTGCCTGCAAAGAAATATTTCCCATTCACAAATAATGGCATCAAGCTATCTCCTATCGCTCCAGTGTCGATAATACTCCAGCTAGCACCGCTGTCCTGGGAACGATACACCCCGCCCCCTGCGGCATAAACACTGCCGCCATTTAAGGCAAGCGAAGATCCCCCACCTTTGTGCACCTCGGCCCAGCTGGTGCCATTATCGGTAGACCGGAATACGCCTTCCGTGGCGCTGGTAAGAACGGTGTTACCGGCAACGGCAAAAGAATTTACGGTATTGGTCGTCAGGCCGGTGTTGGAAGGAGTCCAGGTGGTGCCGCCGTCCGTGCTGTAGCGAAATCCGCCGATGCCGCCGACCATGATTCGGTTGCCGCTGACTGCGAAGGCGTTACCGCCGCCACCGGAGTTTACGAGGCTCCAGGTTTTTCCGCTGTCTA
>CAZYYB010000082.1:0-14604 GCA_964651515.1 uncultured Fibrobacteraceae bacterium | reverse complement strand
CCGCTTCGGCAAGCAACTCGCAGGAGATCGACCTCTACGTTGCCTTGCGGGAGGGTATTTACCTGTACAATCCCCTGCACCACCGGCTCGATCCCCTTGTCGCGGGCGATCTGCGCCGTCTCGCCGTCGGTCGGGGCCAGGCGGGCTTCGGCGCGAACGCTCCCGTCCGCCTCATCTTCGTTGCGGATATCGATAAGCTCGTCCATACCGCCGGGTATCAGGAGCCGGGGCTTCAGGACAACGAGACGCAGAAGGCGTACTATTATGTCGATACCGGGCTCATTGCGGGCAACGTGTATCTGTTTGCAGCATCGCAGGGGCTGGCGGCGTGGTTCCATAACTGCAATAAAGCCGACCTCGCGAAAAAACTGCCGCTGCGCACCGATCAGCGGATTCTCTTCGGCCAGACGGTCGGCTATCCGGCAACCGCCTGACCTATGCGTAGTGAAACCTGATGCAACGACATCCGCGAACCACCATCGTTACCGATCGGGGTATCGAGGCGGAAGCCGTCGCCCCGGTCATTATTTCCGCTAGCCGGTCGACGGATATCCCCGCCTTCTACGGGTCATGGTTCATGAAACGGCTCGAAGCGGGCTATGTTCGATGGGTTAACCCCTGGAACGGGCGATCGAGCTACGTTTCGCTTCGCGAAGTGCGACTCATCGTGTTCTGGACCAAAAACCCCGCACCCTTCCTGCCGCACCTCCGCGAGATCGAGGGGAGCGGTATCCCGTATTATTTTCATTTTTCCCTGAACGATTATGAAGGCGAGAACCTTGAGCCGGGCGTCCCTCCCCTGGCCGAGCGGATTGCGACCTTCAGGCGGCTGAGCGACAAGATCGGCCGGGAACGCGTTCTCTGGCGCTTCGATCCGCTCGTGGTGACGCCCTCCCTCTCGCCGGAGCGGCTCCTGGCCCGGATCCGCACGGTCGGCGACAATTTGACAGGGTACACGGATCGGCTTACCATCGGTTTCATGACCGACTATGCAAAGACGCAGCGCAACCTTCGCAGGGCGGGGATCGCCTCGACCGGCTGGAGCGGCGCCGAAAAAACGACGTTCATGGTTTGTCTTGCCGAATACCTGGCCGGCCGGAATATTTCCGGAGTAACCTGCGCCGAAGAATCGAACAACGGGGAATCCGGCATTACGGCGGGGAAATGCATCGACGACCGCCTGGCGCGGAGCCTGTGGGGCAACGATCGGCGCCTCGCCGATTTTCTGGATGTTTACGCAAATAGCAAAGACACGGGCCAGCGTAAGGGGTGCCGCTGCCTCCCGGCCAAGGATATCGGAAGGTACGACACCTGTGGTCATGCGTGCCGCTACTGCTATGCAAACAGCTCGCCGCAAGCGGCACTCGCTCGTTGCGGCAGAGCATCGGATGATGCCGAAGCGATCATCGATTAACGAGCCGGCGGCTCTTTAATCCTCGAACATCTCCTCGCCGCCGCTGCCTGCGGCGCCTTCCATGTCCTCCTCATCGAGCCCGGATTCGGATGCCGCAGCGCTCCATTGCGGCAGGGCGGCTTTGACCGACTGTTTGCCGCCATGATCCCGCGAAGCATAGTGAGAAAGACTGCTTCTCTCCGGTTTGCCCCTGCCGCCTTTCGATTCCAGAAATGCGGCCGCCTTATTCTGATTCATGTGGTAGGCGCGGGAAACGGCGGTTTCTTCGAGCTGGTCGACGGCATTGATCTTTGCATCGTGAGCGATAAGCGCCTCAAGAACCTTGACATGTCCCTGCTCGGCCGCGAGCATGAGCGGCGTCGTCCCCTTCACCTTTCCCCGGGAATTCACGGAAGCACCCTTGGTTATAAGGAAGGTGACCACCGGCAGGTGTCCCTCTTCGCAGGCACGCATGAGCGGCGTATAGCCGGCTTTGTCGGCAAGATCCACCTGCGCGCCCTTCTCCACCAAAAACTTGACCACATCGAGGTGACCGGCCCACACCGCTTCGAGAAGCGACGTTCGGCCGCTGCCGTCGGCCGCATTGACATCGGCCCCTTCGGCCACTAACTTTTTAACTCCTGCAAGGTCTCCCTTGGCGGATGCCCGTAACAGGTTCATAAATCCATCTCCTTTTAAAAATCGGTGATTGCAGCAAATTCAGCAAGGAGAGGATGCCTTGCCGATCTCTTCCCCGGAGCCCTGCCCCTGAAAACGTTGTAAAAATAATTCTTCACCCCCTCTTCATGGCCATCGTAATAACGTCGGGATCAGGAACCGGCGTAATTTTTTCATGACCTCCCCGACCGTCGACTTGACTTTTTAGGCTGCCCTGCTATAGATTAATAACTTACCGTACCTAAAACAGGATCACATCACCCTCACCAAGGAGGACTTCATGGCAAAGAGCATGGATAAGGGCGTCACGAAATCGAACAAGCCGAAATTAACCGCTAAGGAGAAATGGGATAAAATAAAGGCGAAGAAAGCGTCGAAATCAGGGAGTGCCATATAGGCCCCGACGGCTCAGCCGAAGAGGCAGCCGCAAAAATCGCGCCCGAAACACGATACTAGGGCGATTTTTGCGGCTGCTGCCGTTGCAATCAGCGGGAAAATGCCTGTGATGAGCTTACGCCCAGCGCGTCATAAATTCGCAGACAGGCGCGGGAGCGGTTCAAGGTATAAAAATGAATTCCCCGCGCCCCATTATCAATAAGATCCCGTACCTGTTCGGTAGCCCAGTGAATTCCCACCTTTTCGAAATGATCGTCGTTGTCCGCCCTGCTCAGGGCCTTGAGCAGACGAGCGGGGTATCTGCTGCCTGCGGCCAGCTCGGCCATGCGCAGCATTGTTTTTCGTGAGGTTATCGGCATTATCCCGGCAAAAATCGGAATTGAAATCCCGGCGATCTCGCATCGTTCGCAAAAATCGTAGTAATCGTGGTTATCGAAAAAGAGCTGGGTACACAGGTAATCGGCTCCGGCATCGACCTTCTCCTTCAGATAATCGATCTCCTTGAGCCGGTTCGGCGTTTCAGGATGCCCTTCCGGGTAACCGGCGACACCGATGCCCATTTCAGGAAAATTCCTGTGGATAAAGGCAACGAGCTCGGCAGCGTGGCTGAAACCGTTTTCGGGCTTTACAAAGTGGCTTTCGCCCCGCGGCGGGTCGCCGCGAAGCGCCATGACGTTGGTAATCCCGCTCTCCCGGTAGCTCTCCAGAATGCTCCCGATCTCTGTTTCCGAAGATCCGACGCAGGTCAGGTGGGCGACCACCATCAGATCGGTCTGCTTTTGAATTCTCACCACAAGGTCGCGGGTCAACTCCCGCGTCGACCCCCCCGCGCCGTAGGTCACACTCACCCACGTCGGTTTGAGCGGTGTAAGATCGGCAATTGCCGAAAACAGCTTCTCCGCCGCCTCGGCATCACGGGGCGGTGAAAATTCAAAACTGAATATAGTTTCGCGCTTGTTGAATATGTCACTGAGGCGCATGAAAATCTCTTCCCTTTTCTGATTTCATTTCTATAGTGGTTGGGGGTGAGGCGATGTTTTGGCTCCTTATAAAAATAAGCCTCTCCGCACCATCGGTGGGAGAGGCTCAGGTAACAATGCCCGAAGTGCGTGCGGCTATTTTCCGTGCATGACGCCGATATTCGCCGTTGCCTTCTGATCGCTGTAGCTCGTTTTTCCGCTACCGGCATAGTGCAGGTTCACGACGACCCGATAGACACCCGCCGCTACCGTCATCCCACGGCCGTTCATGCCGCTCCAGTAGATCGAGGGCCGGACAATAGTACCGTTACCGACAAGGTCGACCACCGGCTCACCGCTCCCCCCGTTATCCAGCAGCCACCCGTTGCCGGCAGTGTAATAAATGAACTTCGTGTTTTTACCCGCATTAACCAGGTTTCCAAGGATGTCGTAAATGGCGACCGATGCCTGCACCGTAACGCCGTGATCGGCGCTGTCCGGCACCGGTACGTCGAAGCTCATCTGCACCCCGCCGCCGTTATTGCTGACCACCGGATTCGCGGCACTGTTGCCGTTATCGTAAATTTGCAGATTCGACCCTCCGGATGTCGCACCGCCCGGGTGCCGCATCGGGTTCGGTGCAACGATGACCGGCCCGACCGGCGGCGCGTTGAAGGTGACCGGTGCTTTACGGTTGTTGGCGTTGGGCAGATTGCCGACGACATCGGCGACCAGTCCCGCTGAGTGCGCGGAATCGATGCTGAAGTAATGGCCCAGCGTCAGATTGCTGTCGTTGGACATGAGGAACACCGCCTGCGTGTCGTTAGTCGCCGACAGCAGGGTGCCGGCCCCTTTGAGAATCGTCGGATCCAGGACAAATCCGCCGGATGTCGAGTCCCAGACGTCGAACAACACCGAGGGTGAATCGACGGAGCTGTTCGTTGCCAGGGCTCGTATCTGCTCGCTGAACGTCACGGTCACCGTATCCAGCTTGTTGCCCGCATTGGAACCCTTATGTTTGACAACGCGGGCTATAACCGGCCCGGCGCCGTCAACCGAGGTAAAGGAAGACCTTCCAAGGCTTGCCGGCAGGTATCCCGCCATGGTGATATTCGGCGTCCATCCGGTCTGGAACGCACCGGCCGGGCGGTTGTTGGCGAGCGCTACCCTCCAGATGGAATCGGGCGACATGGCCGGAATGCTGTCTATGGAAAGCACCGCCGTGCCAAGCGCCGTAATTCCCACCGCAGCGGAGAAGTCGGCGACATGCGCCGAGTCGGAGGGCAATTGCACTTTCTTGCTGAAAATCAGATCGAGATGGTCGAGGTACCCGTCGCCGGTCAGGTTGCGCGTTATTGCCGACACGAGCAGGGCGCTCGGGCCGATGATGGCAATGCGCACGCTGTCCGAATAGGCGACGTTGTTGGTATCGTAAATTGCCACCAAATAGCCGCTTTCGGAATCGACCACCCCGTTCGTACTGTCGTTATAGTAAACCGCACCTACAGCGACCGTGTCGACGGTGGGCGCATGGAGGTTCCCGGTGACATGCCAGTTGCTTCCCATCCCCCCTCCCGTAAGGGAGATAAGGTTGCCGTACTGGTCGTATCCCCGCGCAAAGTAGGTATTGGACGGCGGGACATCGTCGGTGAGCGTATCCACATGAATCGGCGTACCGCCCGCAGTCTGCATCTGGAGAGAAACAATCGGGCCGGGGAAGAGCTGAAATGCACTGCTGACGCCGGTGATCGGCGTTGCGGTTGCACTGGACAGCAGGCTCACCGAAATCTGGTGCGTTAAAACGACGAAACTCGATTCGGCCGGAGCGTTATACAGGGTAAAACTGACGGTGTCCACCCCGTTGACAAAGGTCTCGGAACAGGAGTCCGGCGCAACATGATCGAGCTTGATGGTCGTGCCGTCCACGACCAGGAAAGGATCGGGCTTGCCGCCCGCACCCCGGCTGTCGGCATAATAGGCTCCACCGCCGGACGCGAGGGTGAAAGCGGTCGATGCCACGTTCACCGGATTGCCGTGCGAATCCTCCAGCATGACGGCGGCCTTTATCGGCTGCCCCGCTATGGCAGGCGTGGTATCGATGATCTTGATCAGCGCCTGCACCGCGCCTCCGGCCGTAAACTTCACCGGCAGCGTATCGGGCGTGGTGACGCTGTCGTTGCCGAGCGTCACTCGTATCCAGCCGGTCCCGGTGTCGGTCGGCGCAATGAGAAAGCTTGATGACTGCTGAATCGGCGGAGTCAGCCCGGAAAGACCGGGGGAAACCTGCCAGGTAGCGGCAACATTTACCCAGAGCGCGGTGTCGGAACGCAGCGCCTGCACATAGATGGTCGAATCCTGGTTGGTATTCAGGACCAGCGGCGTGCCGATATGGGGGCCGACGGCGGCGCCCTCTACAATCCGGAGCGCCTTGTACCCGTACGCGAGACTCATCACCACGCAGGTGTCGCTTAACCCCTTTGCATCGGTAGCGAAAAGCTTCGCCGTACCGGGAGTATTCCGGTACGCAAGGACCTGTCCGATGTTCGGGTTATTCAGCCTCACGCTGATGACCGAGGTATCGGCCGCGCCCGCAAGATTGAGGGCTCCCACTTGAGTGATCGTCGTATCGTAACCGATTGCATTCTGGAACCGGTCGCGCAGGATGGCGTACACGCTTCCGGTCGGGGAGGTATTGGGAATTAAGAGAGTATCGCACGGATTGGGCGTGTGCAGGTCGAACGCGGAGGTCTTTTCAAGCACGATATGCGATGAAACACCGGGAACAACGCGCAGGAGAACCGTATCCTTGATCGCCATGCTGTCGAATTGCACAATGACATATGCGCTGTCGTACGCCCGGGTATCGACGAAATGCTGCTGCACGCCGGCTCTCCCCGCATCGAGCGAGTCGTTCAGACTGTCGCCCTTCGGGTTCAGGCTGTCGCCGGGCGGATTGATCGCGCTCCACCGGAAATCCGCATTAAATGCGGTATTATCGTAGGAGGAAAGATAATTACCGCTGGCGTCGAAAACCTTGGCAGCCATGAGGAACGGCGTTCCGGCGACAATGTTGACTGCGGTCACCGGGTTGGGCCACGGCACGATGGTCGGGCTGGGCGGACCCATGGAATCATACAGGACAACCGAGGCGGCGGACCCCGCAAGGACGGCGATATTGATCGTATCCTGAATGGCGCTTCCCGCCGAAACGATTATCTTCCCGTTGCCGGTCGCTCCGGGTGAAAAGGTCCACTCGTGGGTATTGGCAGCCGATTGGCTCGGGGCGCCGGAATTCGACAGGTATGCCCAGTCCGCGATGATGGAGGTACTCGCGCTCCAGGTACTGCCGGAAAGCAGTGCCGCGACTTCGAGAGAGGTGTCCTGATCGGCGCGGATTTTGAGGGTGTCGTTGCTGTGCAGCGAATCGGCAACCGTGTTGTTGACGACAATAAGGAGCCGTGAATAGGAGTAGGCTTCGAGTGCAACGTTTAGCGTATCGAACTCCTTGAGGTTATTCTCATTGGTCGCGACGACCTTTGCAAGACCGATCGTTGCACCCGGCGCACGGTTAACCTGTCCCTCACCGTTGGCGGATTGCTGTCCCGGCTGCGCGGTGACGATCAGGTTGTCGAGCGCCCCGGTGGTGTCGTTTATCGAGATCCAATTGGCATCAGGGCACATGCCGACAAAGTTCGAGTCCTTGTCGCGCAGCACGGCCCAGACGTTCAACGAGGTGTCGGTTGCTCCGAACCGAAGGGTATCGAACGGATGATTGCCGTTCAGCAGGTTGCTGGCGGTTACGCCGGGTTGGATGTCCGTGGCCTCGATGATCAGCTGGGTGGCGGCGCCGGGATTCACATAGATTTCCGCCGAAGCGGTAAGCGTAGTGCCGTTCTGGCTGTAGGTGGCGGTAATCTGGTAGAGGCAGTAGGCCGAGTGCGGCGTAAAACTCGTGATATGACCCTTCTTTGTGGCCAGCACCGTATCGGTACCGCCGCCGGCAGGTCCGCTTACCTTGACAATGGTCCATTTAATGACTGAATCGGTCGGTGTGGTTTCATACTGGCTGAGCCACAACCCGCCGCTGCTGAACAGCTTTGCATCGATCGTATCGGTCGCCTCGGACACGATGGTATCGATCACCGGGAAGATGAGCGCCGGGAGCGGAGTCCCGGCCTGGCGGTAGAGGACCATGCTGCTCGCCGCACCGGCGGTAAAGACGCACGGGATGGAGTCGACTATCGTCGATGTTCCCTGGGTAAGGGAAATTTTAATATGACCGTTCCCGACCGAATCGGCGGTAAAGGCCCAGTTATTCACGTTCGAGGGAGCGGCGGGATTCATCGACAGGCCGGTACTCGACCAGGTGACCGCGACGAGCTGGACGGGTTGACCGTTTGACGGCGTTCCGAATGCGTAGAGCGTGCTCGTCGCGCCGACCCCGACGGTATCGCCGGTAAGCGGCGTCCCCTGCACATTGCATATCTGAATGGAAGTGTAGGTATACGTGGCGCAATTGACCGGCAGGGTATCTCGTTTTCCGTAAACGGTATCGTAGGCAATAACGGAATCTCTGCCGGTAACGGATCGCAGCCGTTTGGCGATGAGCGCCTCCCCTTCGGCGACCGTATCGGACGCAACCGTCGTGAGAGCGGTATTGGTGCTGTTCCACTTTGCCGCCGTTGCGTAGCCGACGAAATTACTGTAGGCGTCAACGCGCACCCCGTAGGCGTAGGCAATACTGTCGGTCGAGGCGATGGTCAGCAGGTTTAAGGGCGCTACATCGGAAGAGTCGCCGATATTGGGACTGCCAACGATGACCACGCGGCTTACCGCACCCGGTTTTATCCGGCAGAGGATCGAGGAGGAGAGCGACTGCCATTTGGCGGTAACTAAAATATTCCGCCATGCCTGCGTCGAGCTGAGGATACCGAAATAATTTGTCGGATTCAGCAGGGTGTCGCCGCCTGCGGGCGAAATGGTCCAGGTGATCTGGGACACGAGAGGCGAGGTATTCGGATAAAGTATTGAATTGAAAAACAGCTTTGCATAGAGGGTATCGATCGCCCCGGCGGCAAAGGTATCTGCAATGGCGGGCGATTGCGGAAATGCGACGTTCGTCGCACTCGGCGCATTACCGCTGTGATAGATGGCGAGCGAGGTCGGAAGACCGGCGGTGAAGACCGCCTTGATCGTGTCGTTGGGAGGTCCGCCTTGAACCGGCCAGGAGATCCAGATGTAGCCGTGTCCGGTGTCGACCGGGGAAACGCTCCACGAGCTCTGCGAAGTCGGCGCGGTCTTGGTGGCCGTGAGATTCGATGAGATGCCCCAGTTCACCGAGAGGAGGTCCCATCGGGTCGAGGCGGTCCGGTGCGCGAGCGCATACAGAATAATGCTGTCGGGCGCCTGCAAAGTGAGCGGGTTGAGTCCGGTAGTGTCGTAAGCTCCGGTCGTGGGATTAAAAACCTCGATGCGCAGGGTATCGTACCCCCTGCCGATGCTCGTCACCGAAACCTGAGCCGTATCTTTTTTCCGGGCGCTGTAATTGGTATCGCTCGCATAAATGATGTTGGTTTTGCCGGTCGTGTCGCTCCCCTTTTTGATAATGCCTTCGCCCAGCTCCTTGTTTCCGGGAGTGATTGAAACCACGGTGGTATCGTTCGGCACCATCGACCAGGAGACCGTGGTATCGAAGGAGATGTAGTTCTGGAACTTATCGCGCCATACCACATAGCCGGTATCGTAGATCTGGCCCGAGCCCATGGTAATCGCCCCGGTCGGTCCGCCGAGCGGATTGTTGCTGTTCGGGCTCGTAATGCGCGGGGTGGATGAATTTTCGATAACGATGTGATCGGGGACGTTGGGCTTGACATAGACAAAGGTCGTACAGGCGAAGCTTGCCGTTGCACTCGTGTAGGATGCAATGATATTCGCCGTTCGAAGGGCTTCGGTTGCGGTAAATTTTATCCCGCTATCCTGATTGTTGGGAGCGGCGGGGAGCACATGCCCCTGGGGGGTCAGCAGGACATCACCCGTTCTGAACGAGGTGTCTTCGGCCCATTGGATTAAAATGCTCTTCGTGGGGACATTCTGGCCGTTCTGATCGAGAACATAGGCGGAGATCGGAAGGGTGTCCCCTGCCATCAATGTATCGTATTCAGGGACGCTCGTGGAGATGTTCTTCGGCTGCACCAGGATGATATTCGTGGTGATCTTGAGGTCGGCGCCGGTGGGATTGCGTTCGCAGTAATAGAGATCGAAGTTGTAGTAGTTGCCGCTGACCAGTCCCGGCAGACTGTCGAGGTAGACCGAATCGGCGGTTTCACTCTTTATGCCCCCGAGATCCATGACCAGCTGCCCGTTGATGAAACACCAGAGATCGTCGTCGCCGGCAAACAGGAATTTGAGGCCCTGACCGCGCTGGTAGAGCACCTTGTTGTGCATCTCCATGGCATAGCCGAAATTGTGGTTGTACGTAGCCTTGCCGTAGAAATCCGGTTCATCGGTAATGGCCGCCGCCGGAAAGCCTGAGCCGTAGCCCCGGCCGTCGAGCGGGAAAAATCCGAAGCTGTCGTGCGGGAAATGGCTTCCGGCGATTTTCGGAGTCGAGGTATCGGCGACGAACTGATAGACTGCGGTGCCGAGTGTCGGCTGGTGAATAAAGGGAATCGAGTCGTAGACGATGACGTTGGCGAAGGGGTTGGTAGAGTCGTAGTTCGGGCCGACATATTCCCCCGTGCGCCCTTTCCACGAGGGAAGCGCCGCCCCGCTCTTCTGCACCCAGTACCAGATCGGGTTCTTCGGCGAACCGAGCCGGCTTCCGCCGAGGGGGTTGGCCTGCCCGGAATCGCAGGAAAATACACAGTTGCCGTCGTAGCCGGAATCGTTGGTATAATTCATACTCGCGCTGACGCGAAACCAGTTTATAAGGTGACAGGCACACGGGTAGAGCGGCGCCGCAGTTTTGCAATCGAGCGCCGTGACGGGGATAGGCTTGCGATCGGCCGACAGGCCGGCGGCGGAAACCATGCCGACGACGGGAAGGGAAGCGCCGGTACCGTTGGCGCCGGCATGGTCGACGCAGGTTTCTCCGGCGGAGGTGAAGTCAGTATCCTTTGGATTCGCACCATCCGGTGCGGCGACGGTATAAGGTGCAATACTGCTGTGATAGTCATAGAGCACCACCCTGACCCAAGTCGTCTCAGGATAATCCTGCCCGCTCGATTTTCCAGCGAAAAACAGCGAAAGGCCAAGGCATGCAAACAGCGCCGCCGGGAACACCGAACACCGAACCTTGCCAGCATTTTTCATCGAAAGACCCCTCAATATTGTTGTGTAACAATGAATTTGCCGCTAATCCATGCACCGCACACTATATAGTATAGAAAATTTGCCCCCGCCATGCAAACCGGACAGTAACCCATTTAATATAATAATTATTTCCTTCATAAAAGGATTTTTTTGTAGTATGATCAAGCGGTCCGGCTCTTTTTTTCATCCTCTATCGTCGTTTTTTGCCCGTTGAACAGGCATAGCGAGCGTATTACAAATATTTCCTTGCCTCTGAAGTTCCCCGCAACCTGCTGCGGGAGCTTCAATACCTCGTTTTCGGAAGGGGAAGTATGGTATTTGGGGATGGTGGCCTCCAATCCCGATGAAAAAAATGCGGCGGCGGCACGGTCCCCGACCGGTCCTCCCGAACAATGGTCACAATTTTCCGTCGCGCGTTTCGTATATTTCACTCGGTTTGTCGCAGGCAGATTTCCGGGAAGACATTGAATTCATAAACCATATCAATGGAAAGGAAGCACTGACAATGGGACGACATTGGTCGAAAATCCTGCTATGCATTGCAGGATGCACGGGAGCAGCCTTCAGCCAGATAATTACCTTTAACGGTCCGATGCCCTGGGTGACGCAACGAAATGATTCCATTACGGTGCGGGCGCAGATCGATACCGCACAGATCAAAGATAAGGAATTTTCGCTGTCGATCGACCTGGTCAATGAGCGAGGACTGATGAGGTCGCTGGTCACCAGATCCTTCCCGATAAAGGATTACACGGTCGAATTCCCGATCGGTTCCCTCAAGGAAAATCTGGTCGGCGGCCGTTCTTTTATTAAAATCAACTGGAACATAGCCGGAACCACCAATAAGGGATCCATCGCCCCGATCGGCATCGTGGCACTCGATAAGCTTCCTCCGGCGGAAGAGTTTGCCATCCTTCATGCGGCGGACGGCCTCGATGCGGCCGGCATTGCATCGGCTCTCAAGGAGAGTGATTATAAAACCGCAGGCTCGGCGAATTTTGCGTTTGCGTGGAATAAAAGCGCCTTTTATATCGTTCTGCAGAAAGCCCAGAGCCCGGTCCCCGGCACGGTCCGTTTTGCCTTCGATGGTAAAAACGGCAAGCACGCCTTCCTCTCGTTTGCCGATCGCGTCGTGCTCTATAACGCAGAAAAAGATTCGCTTTTCGGGCTCCATTTCACGCAGCAGCTCTCCGGCGATACGGTGAAGTATGCCGAAAAAGTTTGGCCGAATGAGTTGACCAAGACCGCGGTGAACGACAAAATCGTCATCCGGGTACCGTGGTACGACATCGGTATCGTCCCCTCCGACGAGCGTCGGTTCGGTCTGGGCATCGTTACCTGCGACGAAAGCGGCAACCAGCAGAGTGCCCTGCCCCAAAGCGCGGTATTTTATAACCCCGGAACATGGTGCGATCTCAGGCTGGCAAAGTAGCGGCGATATTGCGATAGATACGTAAAAAAGGTATTTTTGGACCTATGGTGGCTGTAGCCCAATTGGTTAGAGCCCTGGATTGTGGTTCCAGTTGTTGTGGGTTCAAGTCCCATCAGCCACCCCATTTTTCGATAAAGACCCTCATAACGTTCCCTGAGCAACTCTCCGGGAACGTTAGAGCAATGGGGGTTCAAGGCTCCAGAGTGCTTTTTTGTTACCGTATTAAGAGTTCATTTCCAAAGGCAGGCGCACCATGAATCAATCTCCCGAAAATCTCAACAAATACCTGGATAAAAAATTAGAGCAGATCGGGTCGGCCGGCAACCTGTTCGGTCGGGTAATCGGCGTATTCGGCCGTCACCTCTCAAAGGTGATTGTCGCCGCGGGGGTTTTGCTCGTCTTCGGCACTGCGGTATTTCTCTGGTCGCTCGGCCAGGGCCTGAAAAAGAAAAAATAGATCCGTTGCCGCAAGCTTCACCCGGCTTCCGCCCCGGCGCGGAAGTGTGTCTCCGCTGAATCGGGCTATCATTATGGATAATGGCATCCTCATAACGGGCGGTACCGGTGCCATGGGGCGAGTCCTCGTCCGCAAGCTTCTCGACCGCCGCCTCCCGGTCCGTGTCCTGACGCTGCCGGGCGATCCAAACGCCGCCGCAATGGTAACGCAAGGGGTCGACGTACGGTTCGGCAATATCGCGAATGCCGCCGACTGCCGGGGACTCTGCGACGACATGACCACCGTTCTCCACCTTGCCGCCATCATCATCACCGACGATCCTGCCCTCTACACCTCGGTCAACGCCGGCGGCACCCGCAACATCGTAGCCGAAGCGGCGACGTCGGGCGTTTCGCACTTTATCCATGTATCTTCCGCCTCGGTGGTGTACCCGAAGGCTACCCCCTACTCCATCTCAAAGCGCCTGGCCGAGGAGATGGTCAGGAAATCGAAGGTTCCCTGGACCATCGTCAGGCCCACGCTCATATACGGAGAAAGGGGCGGCCAAGAGTTCGACATGTTCCTCGATTACCTCCGCCGTTTCCCGGTCGTCCCGTTTATCGGCAATGGCGGCTCCCTCAAACAGCCCGTGTTTGTCGATGATGTGGTCGATGGGCTGGTGACCCTGAGCTGCATGAAACAGGGAACCGGCAAGGTCTACAATTTCAGCGGCCCGGAGGCGATAGCCATCCTCGATTTCGCCCGTTTCTGCCTTATGCTCCTGGGGAAGCAGGGTAAACCGATCATCCGGCTGCCGGTAGGGCTCTGCCTGGCGATCGCCGCCGTGATGCGGAGAACCATGGAGCATCCGCCGCTCAAGTGGAGCGTTATCGCGGGCATAACGCAGGATGCAAATCTCGATCCGGCCGAAGCGATGGCGGATTTGGGCTATGCGCCACAGAGCTTGGAAACGATGTTGCCGAGGTGTTTTCCTAGAACCTGAAGCCACCTTATATTATCCTTGCCCTTGTCACAACATTCTGTTCTATTCTGCAACGTTCACCTGCTTCACTATGAAATGAATCCATACCCTCATTTCATAAAAACGCTTAATTCCAGCAAAAAACGCCAGTTATGTCTCTGGCATGGCATTTGATTTTTTAAAGGTCGAGCGGTATGCCTGTTCGAGGCTTACCAGGACTCTATTTGCCCCGATGGGGCTTGATTTCAGAAATTACTCAACAAATTCGTGGGATAGCCCACAATAATAAAGTAAAAAGGAGAGCGCCAAATGGGAAAAGTCATTGGAATCGACCTGGGAACAACCAACTCATGCGTTGCCGTCATGGAGGGAGGGAAACCGGTCGTCATTTCCAATTCGGAGGGCGGCAGGACGACGCCGTCCATCGTCGGGTTCACGAAGGCCGGAGAAAAGCTCGTTGGCGCCATCGCCAAGCGTCAGGCTATTACCAATCCGGAAAACACGGTATATTCGATAAAACGCTTCATGGGACGACGCCACAATGAGGTGGAATCCGAAGAGAAGCGGGTTCCCTACCATGTGGTCGGCCAGCCGGAAGAATCGGTTAAGGTTCATGTCATGGACCATGACTACACCCCGCCCGAAGTCTCGGCCATGATCCTTCAATATATGAAAAAGGCCGCGGAGGATTACCTCGGCGAAGAGGTAAAGGAGGCGGTCGTCACCGTGCCCGCCTATTTCAACGACGCCCAGCGCCAGGCGACAAAGGACGCGGGGCGCATCGCAGGGCTCGACGTGAAGCGCATCATCAATGAACCCACGGCCGCTGCCCTCGCCTATGGCCTTGAAAAGAAACGCAATGAGAAGGTGGCGGTGTTCGATCTTGGCGGCGGCACCTTCGATATATCGGTCCTTGAAATCGGAGAAGGGGTGTTCGAGGTCAAATCGACCAACGGCGATACCCATCTCGGCGGCGACGATTTCGATAAAATCGTCATGGACTACATTGCCGAAGAG